>CALQED020000025.1 GCA_943329505.2 Polynucleobacter meluiroseus
ACATTGGTGGGCTGGCAGGTTTATGGTGTAGTGGGCGCAATCGTAGCCTCTATAGCAGTATGCTGGCCATCTTGCGTGATGGTGTTTTATCTTGAGCGGTATATCACGAGCATTAAAGATCCAGAGAAAAAGCAGATCATTCAGTATGCAGCAGCAGCCTTAGCAATCGGCCTGGTCTTAACCTCATCTTGGAAGCTATCCGTTGGCTTTAATAACCATTGGACAGCAATTATGCTGACTATCGCAGTACTGATCATTACACAGCTATCTAAAATTCATCCGCTTTACCTCATTGCATTAGGTGCACTACTTGGCGGAGTGGGTCTAATTTAAGCTATTGTTTTGCGAGATCTGATGAATCGTAAAACATTCGGGATGACTAACAAAGCGATGGCAATTGCCATCAAGGTGCCAGAAATTGGGCGTGTAAAGAATGTTCCCCAGTTACCCTGACTAATAGTCAAAGCTTGACGCATGGATTGCTCAGCCATAGGACCTAAGATGAGACCAATAATCATGGGTGCCGCTGGAAAATCAAAGCGCCGCATTCCAAAACCCAAGAACCCAAAGAAAAATAAAAGGCCGACATCAAATACCGAGTTGGATGAGCCGTATACGCCTGCCACCGATATCACCACAATGCCAGCATAGAGCCATTGCGGCGGAATTTTTAACAGCTTTACCCATAAACCTACTAAGGGAAGATTTAATACCAACAAAATCACATTGCCGATATACAAGCTAGCAATCAATGTCCATACCAAACCACTTTGTTGAGTAAACAGTGTAGGCCCAACCTGAATGCCATAAGACTCGAAGGCAGATAAGATAATTGCCGCAGTTGCAGAGGTTGGAATTCCGAGGGTGAGCAAAGGCATCAGCACACCAGCAGCAGATGCGTTATTAGCGGCCTCAGGACCCGCCACCCCTTCAATTGCGCCGTGACCAAATTCTTCTGGTTTTTTGGAAAGCTTCTTCTCGGCAAAATAAGAAAGTAAGGTGGGCAACTCTGCACCACCTGCTGGCATTGCACCAATTGGGAAGCCTAACAAACTACCTCTGATCCACGCTTTCCAGGATCTAGAAAAATCCTCCCTCGAAAGCCAAAGGCTGCCTGAGACTGCCAGGACTTCAGTCTTCTTATTTTCTTTTCCTTGCCAAGCTAAATATAAAGCCTCACCAATGGCAAACAATCCAACAGCAACAATAGTAACTTCAATCCCATCCAAAAATTCTGGCTGCCCAAAAGTAAATCGAGGTTGACCTGTTTGTAAGTCAATCCCAATTAAGCCAAATAAAAGTCCCGCTACCAAGCTAATCAAACCACGTAGGGCTGAGCTTCCTAAAACCGCAGAAACGGTTACTAAGGCAAGCATCATCAAACTAAAATACTCGGCAGGCCCAAAGGCGAGAGCTGCATCAACTACCCAGGGGGCAAAAAATGTCAGTGCAATCGTACCAATCGTTCCAGCAACAAAACTACCAATCGCAGCGGTAGCGAGTGCTGGACCAGCTCTTCCGCGGCGCGCCATTTTATTGCCCTCAAGCGACGTCACAATCGTTGCGGATTCACCAGGGGTGTTTAAAAGAATAGAGGTAGTAGATCCTCCATACATAGCACCATAGTAGATACCGGCAAACAAAACAAAAATGGCGGTAGCGGGAACTTTAAAAGTTAAAGGTAGTAATAGCGCAATAGTGAGTGCAGGTCCAATACCTGGCAGAACTCCAACCAAGGTGCCAACTAAGCAACCCAAAAATCCATACATCAAAGTCATCGGCTGCAAGGCGACAGAAAAACCTTGCATGAGAGAGTCAAATGAGCTCATAGCCTTCTTTACTTAAAAACTAAAATTGATGAGTGGGCCTAAATCAACCCCAAGCAGCGCAGAGAACAGAGTCCAAAACGCGCCAGCAATCACCAAAACCATCAAGATCGTTTTGATATTGAACTTGGCATCAAAGGCCATAGATACACCTAGACCACAAAGTGTCGCAGGAATCAGAAAACCAATGAGTTTAGCCAGAAAAATAAAAGCTAGGCCGCCGCCTAGAAGGTACATTACCCTCCTTGATCCACCAGGCAAGGGGCGCTCATCATCATGATGAATGCAATCAGGAGCCTTGCTACTAATGGTGGTGAGTAAGTAAAACACTCCCAATAGTGAAAGCAAGGCAACCAAAATGGATGGGGCTAGTACAGGGCCCACCTCAGAATACATGGTGGACTCTGGGATGCTAAAGACCTGCCAAATCGCTACCCCACAAAATACCAGCAGAAAGCTAGCGACTAAACGAGTGCTCATGCAAGACCTAGTTCTTTGAGAACAGTCTCTGTTTCAGCGATGTATTTTTTCAATTGGGCATCAAACGCTGGGCCAGCAAGAAACGCGTCAGTCCACTTTCTTTTTTCTAAAGTCTCTACCCAGCCTTTAGTGTCATGCATCTTGGTCGCCAACTCCACCAAGGCACTCTTCTGAGCTGCATTGATTCCAGGTGCGCCAAAAATACCACGCCAATTTGCTGCAGTAACGTTCACTCCAAGTTCCTTAAGTGTTGGAACATCAACACCTGGAATACGTTTAGTTCCTGATACGGCAATTGCCCTCATTTTTCCAGCTTTAATTTGCTCAGCAAACTCTGAATACCCTGAAATTCCAGCAACTACTTGTCCACCCAGGATTGCGGCATTTGCAGGACCACCTCCAGCGAAAGCAACATAAGCAGCATCACGCGGAGTCTTTCCTAGTGCTTTAATCACTAAACCTAGGAGCTGATGATCTGTACCACCAGCACTACCACCGGCTACGGAAACTGCTTTTGGATTGGCCTTGATGGCCTCTTCAAATTCTTTCCAGGTTTTAATCTTGCCTTCAGTTGGCACAACAATAATTCCTGCCTCTTCAGTTAAGCAAGCAATTGGTGTGACATCAGACATAGTGACTGGGCTTTTATTAGTAATCGCAGCTCCTACCATCACCGAACCGCCGACCATCAGGGCATTAGATTGGCCTTTACGCTGATTCACAAAACGAGGTAAGCCCACCATACCACCAGCTCCGCCCACATTCTCAAACTGGAATGAGCCTACTAGACCAGCATCTTTAGCTGCCATCTCAATCGCTCTGCCAGTACTATCCCAGCCACCACCCGGGGCAGCAGGAATAAACATATTGATAGATTCAAACAAAGGCTTGCTTTGTGCAAATACATAAGAAGGAACACTATTTACCAGAGTAAAAGCGGAACCATATGTCAAAAAGTCTCTACGAGTTGTCTTCATTTTCTATCCTTATTTTTAATCTTGCACTGTATTACAAAGCCCTGCATAAGCTATCACGCAACTATACCTAAATTTAACAAAGAAATTGAACTTAACGAAAAGTCTGAAATGTCCAAATTCCAAGGAAAGTCAGCACCAAAGACCCAACTAAATGCAAAAGTGCGGTACCAATCGCCCATCCAAATTCTCCGCGCTGCATGAATATGACTACTTCAGCAGAGAAACTGGAGAAGGTAGTTAAGCCACCTAAAAACCCGGTGATTACTAATAGTTTCCATTCAGGAGAAAGATTCGGATTGCTGCCAAAGAAAGCTAAGGCAAGGCCAACAAGATAGCCGCCCACCATATTGGAAATGAGCGTACCTAAAGGAATGACAGAAGCTGCGCTTGCGGTCAGAATATTAAAACCTGCCCTTATTAAAGCTCCAAGGCCGGCACCAAAGAAAATTGCGAGAATAGAAAGCCACATAATTTTTTCTTTACTGAATTGTGAAACCCAGCATGCTGATTGAGCTCATTTCAATACCATCAATAAAAACCTTGGCATGCTCACCTTCTTGCTGCAAAGCTAAAGTATATAAAGCAGGCCAATAGTGCTCTGCAGTTGGAATGGATAGGTGAGCAGGGTCGCCATACTTTTCCCACTCAATCAGTAACTCATGGTGATCCGCACGCATTTTAGAGATAAAAAAATCATTAAACTGTTTTGCCCATGGATAAGGCTGCGCATCAGCCTGCCAATCCATTGTTCGTAAGTTATGCACCACATTGCCACTAGACAGAATCAAAATATTTTCATCCCGCAAGGGGATTAACTGTTTTGCCAACTCATAATGCTGTCTCGCCGTTCTGGAGCCATCTAGGCTTAACTGCACGACAGGTACATCCGCATTGGGATAGAGATACTTCAGAACAGACCAAGCACCGTGATCAATTCCCCACTCATTCTCTTCAAGCACAACTGGAACATTTAATAACTCTTCAATGCGATCAGCTAAAGCGGGACTGCCTAACGCTGGATATTGAATATCAAAGAGGGCTGGCGGGAACCCGCCGAAGTCATGAATGGTTTTGGGTTTAGTCATTGCTGTAACCCAAGTACCACGAGTTACCCAATGCGCCGAGATGACCAAAATAGCATCAGGGCGTTTGAGTGATTTTCCTAGTGTGGCCCATGCTGCTGTAAAACGATTTGGCTGCAGGGCATACATCGGACTGCCATGGCCAGCAAATACAGCAGGTTGGCGATGGCTAGTCATGAAGACTAATTAGCCGAATACGTAACCAGTATGGGCAGCTACTAATGCAAACAAAATCGCCAAACTCGTTGCAACAGCCAACATTACAGTCAAAGTAATGATCTTTTTGTTCACTGCCGCTTTGGATTCGTTATGCCATTCGTTCATGCTACATCCTCTATAAACACATTAATCGTGAACGCAATTATCCACTATCGACCGCGGCCGGCCTTACGCATCATGCCTTTTCCACCCCCAAAGCCAGCCTGAGGCCTGCCAGCAGGGCCAGATGGGCCTTTTGGGGCGGGTGGACGGGCAGCAGGCTTGGCTACAACAGGCTTAGCTGGGTTTTTTGGGTCAGATTTTTTATCATCAGTCACTTTGGGCTCCTATAGATATCATATTGCCATGATTACTGACTATTCTATCCAAGCCGTCGCCATTAATGCGATTCCCTTGATTTTTGCCATCACCATTCATGAGGCGGCCCACGGCTATGCAGCCCGAAAATTTGGGGACAACACCGCTTATATGCTGGGTAGGGTGACTCTGAATCCCGTTAAACATATTGATCCAGTCGGCACAATCTTGATCCCGCTACTGCTCATTTTGACTGGCTCCCCTTTTTTAGTCGGCTATGCCAAGCCAGTACCAGTTAATTTTGGGCGCCTCAGAAACCCTCGAATTGACTCGATTTGGGTTGCCCTAGCTGGGCCTGGCTCAAACTTCTTTCAAGCCTTGATTTGGGCTATTTTCCTGATCCTGCTATTGGGTTTTGGCATTGATGAAAAGTTTTTAATCTCTATGTCTCAAGCTGGCATTCTGTGGAATCTGGGGCTGCTTGTTTTTAACCTCTTTCCACTGCCACCACTAGATGGGGGGCGCATTCTTTCCAGCCTACTTCCAGCGCGGCAGTCTATTGCTTTGGGGAAATTAGAGCCTTGGGGATTTTTTATTGTTCTAGGCCTAGTTTTTACAGGAATCATTGGAAGCCTATGGATGGAGCCCTTGATGGCCTTTTTCAAGTCAATCATTTATTGGCTAACAGTCCCTTTGCAAATACTTTTTTAATCGGTATCAGCAGATTTAAATCACCTAGGGTATGCTCATTCCATAGCCTGCGTTATCTATTCATCAATATACCTAAAGAGGTCACCATGAAACTACAAAAAATAATTCTTGTGAGTACTGCGGCTGTTCTAGCCATTGGTGCTGGCGCAGCACTAGCGCAATTCCAAAAACCAGAGGATGCAATTAAGTATCGCCAAAGCGCCTTTACTGTGATGGCAAATTCTTTTGGGAAAATTGGTGCGGTTGTCAAAGGTGAAGCACCATACAACAAAGATGAGGTCGCAAAGAATGCGGCTGTCGTAGCCATGCTCTCAACATTACCGTGGCAAGCATTTGGACCCGGTACTGAGGGCGGTAAAGCACAACCTCTCATTTGGTCTGATGGTGCTAAATTCAAAGCGGCTTCTGAAAAAATGCAATTAGCCGTAGCTGATCTAAATAAAGCAGCCCAATCAGGCGATCAAGAAAGTATCAAGAAAGCCTTCGGCATCGCTAGCACAAGCTGCAAAAACTGCCATGATGATTTCAAAAAGAAATAATCTATTTAGTAATCCAGTAGCCAACTAGGACAGCAATAACACTGAGAATGACTAACGCTAGAGTGCGTTGTACGCCTCCATCATTGGAGGGTTGACCCAAGTCAGCAGGCGAATATTTTGCTTCCTCACTTGGGTCGATTTCTTTATCACCACTAAACATTGGTCTGATTAAATCTTCGCCCTTGAATTTTTTGTAATACCAGATCGCTGCAATATGAATCGTCAAGAGGGTGTAAATCACCACTTGATTACCTTCATGAATCTCAGATAAAAAAGAGACAACTGCATTGGGCACATATTTCGATAATGGCCCCTGGAATGCAATTTCATCATCTACAAATAAGCCGGTCAATACTTGAATGCTTAACACCAGAAGCAAGGCAAAAACAGAAAGTGCTCCCACTGGGTTATGCCCTAAAAAGCGCGGAGAACTTCCTTGAAGGTATGCCATGATGGCTGCACGCTGTGGAAAGAAAGTAGCAAACCGAGCATGTCGAGAACCTACAAAACCCCAAATGATTCTGAAAATCAATAGGATTAAGACGCCGTAACCAAAATAAGCATGCCATTCAATCGCAATCCCATCTAGATTTGCACTGATGAGGCTGCCAGCAACACACAGTACCAGTAGCCAATGGAATAGGCGAATCGGCAAATCCCAAACACGGATGGTTTTTTTCATAGCATCAAGGATAAAGCAGAAATTCCCTTAAAATCAGTAAAACATGACTACAAGCCAAGCCTTTAGAAGGCTGCTCCTCTATCGCATTGGCTCAACTCTGAGCTACCAAATCACCATGGTAGCGGTTGGTTGGCACATTTATGAGATTACTAATAGTGTGATTTCATTAGGCTTAATTGGTCTGGCTGAACTAGTACCCTACTTTCTTCTGGCGCTCTACGCCGGTCATGCAGTAGATCATTACTCACGCAAACTAATTGCAGCAATTGCTTGCATGATTCATGTGCTAGTTGCCTTGTTGTTGACGGCAATTGCCCTTGGCTGGCTCATGCCGCCCGTTCCTCTGATTTACTGCGCAGTTGCATTAATTGGTGCTGGTCGCGCCGTATTGAGACCCTCTTACACCGCTATCTTTGGGCAAATTATTCCCAGAAAGGATTTGCCCCGTTATACAGCGTATGCCTCTTCAGCATTTCAGATTTGTGTTGTAGCGGGTCCAGGTCTAGGCGGCTTAATGATTGGTTTTGCTGGCTTAGAGTGGACTTATTTGCTAGCGGCTATTTGTGGCGTCATCGGTTTGTGGGGTGTTACTTTTATTCATGCCCCTCAAGAAAAGGTGAGTCAACTTTCAGGGCATATTTTTAAAAGTCTGCTAGAGGGGTTTGATTATGTTCGCAAGCATGAACTCATTCTAGGCATTATGGCGCTAGATATGTTTGCGGTTTTATTTGGCGGTGCAGTCTCCATCCTACCGGCCTTTGTTAAAGAGGTTTTAGATGCAGGACCAGAGGCTCTGGGAATTCTGCGTGCTGCACCAGCTGCAGGCGCTGTTCTTACTGGAATCTATTTAGCTAAAAGGCCATTACTAACCGATTCTGGTAGGCACCTATTTCTGTCGGTAGCTGGATTTGGGATGGCAATTATTGCCTTTGGCTTATCTACCAATATGTGGGTTTGTGCGCTTTTCTTATTTATTTCTGGATGCTTTGATTCAATATCTGTTGTAATTCGGAGCAGCATCATGCAATTGACGACCCCAGATCATATGCGCGGCCGCATTAGTGCAATCAATGGCATCTTTATTGGATCTTCAAATGAATTGGGTGCTCTCGAGTCAGGAATTGCTGCCAGCATGCTTGGCCTAGTGCCATCCATTGTCTTTGGTGGAGCCGCGACTATCGCAATCGTATTAATTACGTACAAGCTTGCGCCCCATCTGAGCAAACTCCATCTCAAAGATATTTCTTGAGATGGATCTAATAGAGTCCGTTCATTATTCTATTTTTGGTAAGTCTTTTTGAATAATCTTGAGGCCTTCACGCAAGGCATCTTGATAACGTTCACGCTCTGCTTTAATCGATTCAGCCGTCCAAGAATAAAATCCTTCGCCTGTCTTCATGCCATATTTTCCGCTCGCAACCCGTTCGCTCAGACACTTTGCAATGGTTGTCGCATTATTGAGTGAAGGATAAATCGTAGTACCACCGGCAGCATGGACCTCTAGTCCGGCATGATCACGTTGCATTGCTGGCCCTGCAGCAATATAGCGAAAACCAAAGCCGAAGCGCACTGCCTTATCAATATCTTCTGGGCTACAGATTCCGGCATCAACCATTGCAAAAGCTTCACGCGATAAAGCGTGTTGCAATCGATTTGCCAAGAAACCAGGTAGATCTTTTTTGACTGTGACTGGCACCATGCCGCATGCAGTCATTAATCTCGTTAAGCTGTCGCCAACCATAGGGGAGGTTTTCTCGCCGTAAACAACTTCTACACAAGGAATCAAATGCGCTGGCATAAAAAAATGTAGGCCGATCATACGTGCCGCTGTTTTTAATCCACTAGCAATTTCACTGATGGGAAAACTCGTGCTGTTACTTGCCAACACCGCTTCTGGTTTTGCATATTGTTCTAACTTCGCAAACAGCTCACGTTTGATATCTAAGCGCTCTGGAACACACTCAATGACAAGATCAATATCAGACCAATCCACCTCTTCCAAAGATCCGGCTACAGTCAATAAGTGGATGCGCTGCTCATACCCCAACTCAGTCATCGTGTTGACAAAATAATCTGGCAATAAAGCACGCCGCTCTGTAGTCGGCTCTACCACCTGTACAGCACAACCACCTCGTGCACAGACAGCGGCGACATCAGCACCCATCGTACCGCCACCGACGACGACGACCTTGGTTTCAGCTGGGGTAAACAACATGGCATTTCTCCTAGAGGGGGGGATTTTTTTGAGAAAATCCTCTTACAATGTAGTGATTATTTCAATAATAAATAGAGACAGACATGATCCCCGTCAATTCGGTGCTACAGGTCGGCCATTTTCCTGAGATTATGCAGGCAGAAATTGATCGTCGCTTTACGCCCACTCGCCAACCAGATGCTAACGCACCCCCGCCTGCAGGAAACTTTGAGGCTATCTTGGTTCGCTCTAATACAAAATTACCAGCAACCCTCTTAAAGCATTACTCCAATATTAAGCTTGTGTCGACCTGTGGGGTCGGCTATGACAACCTGCCATTGGACTACCTAAAACAGCATGGAATTAAAGCTACTAATACGCCGGGTGTTCTCAATGACGCCGTCTGTGAACTAGCTATCGGCATGATGCTCAGCCTCCTACGTCGCATTCCTGAATCCCAAGAACATCTCAAAAGTCATGCTTGGTCCAAGATGCCTTTTCAACTGACTCACACCCTAGCAGGCAAACGGGTTGGCATTGTTGGTATGGGCCGCATCGGTCACGACCTTGCCAGACGATTAGAGCCTTTTAAGGTCGAGATTGCCTATTCAGGACCGAATCCAAAGCCACTGCCATACGCCTATTTCAAAGAAGCTCGGGATTTAGCGGCAGTTAGCGATGTTTTATTCTTAGCCTGCCCTGCCATCCCAGAGACTGATGACTTAATTAATGCCGCAGTACTCGAGGCTCTTGGCCCATCCTCTTATTTAATCAATATTGCACGGGGCAGTGTTATTAATGAGGCTGCACTTTTATATGCACTGCAGCATAAAAAAATTGCTGGGGCAGCCTTAGACGTGTTCAATAATGAGCCTAATCCAAACCCTGCTTTTTTAAAGCTTGATAATGTTCTGCTCACCCCACATATCGGGAGTGCTACCTTGGAAACACGAATAGCCATGACCAACTTAGCTGTAGATAATTTAGAAGCTTTTTTTACACAACAACCACTTCTGACTGAAGTGCATTATTAAATTGGAGTTAGTATGACCATCTCTTTACATCCCTCTACTTTGCCAGCAGTGCTATCGCCTGTTTTGACGCCATTTAAAGCCGACGGGAGTCCAGACGCACAAAAATTACTAAAGCAATGTCAGTGGTTAGAAGCCAATGGTGTGGGTCATGCGATCTTTGGCACCAACTCCGAAGCGAATTCTATGTCCGCTACACAAAAGATGAATACGCTGACTGCACTGATTGAGGGGGGTTTAAATCCAGAGCATATGATGCCTGGCACTGGCTCTACCTCTATCGAGAGTACTTATCG
>CALQED020000026.1 GCA_943329505.2 Polynucleobacter meluiroseus
ATTTGGTAGCAATTACTAAGGTAGCCAATGCGCCACAGTTATTGGTTGCTAATCCAAAAGCTCCGTTTAAAAATTTAAAAGAATTAATTGCTTATGCAAAAGAGAATCCTGGAAAGGTAACTATCGGTACTGCCGGAGCTGGACAGATCTCGCATTTGGCCGCTGAAATGTTGGAGAAATCCAGTGGTACTGAAATGATCATGGTGCATTACAAGGGTAGTGGCGGAGCCCTGGCCGACTTGATTGGCGGGCAAATTAATATGTCCTTTGGGACAGCGCCCGGCCTCATGCAGCATATTCGAAACGGAAAAGTGATTCCTATTGCTGTATCCAGTGCTCAGAGAATGGCTGCGCTTCCGAATACGCCAAGCGTTGCTGAGTTACTTCCTGGATACGATATTAATAATTGGTTTGGCTTATTTGCGCCTCCGAAAACGCCAAAGCCCGTCGTAGATCGCATCTATCAAGCCATTAATAAGGCCTTATCAAATCCCGAGTTGAGTAAGAAATTTGGAGATGAGGGCTTTGATATTGTCGGAGTTCCGCCAGACCGGTTTGAAAAATCTTTCAAGCAAGAAATTCTGTATTGGCAGAAGTTTGCAAAAGATAACAATCTGAAAATTGAATAATTAATTAATTGCCTGCATCTCTTCTTCAATAAGATTTTTTAGCCAGGCATGAGATGCTTGTCTGTGTGTTCTTTCATGCCAGTACAACGCAATTCTGACCTCGGGAATATTGAGTGGAATAGGGCGCATTTGGAGCGGAAATTTATTGATGATTTCTTGCGCTATTTTTTTGCAGGTACAAGCAAAGAAATTGGTTTCAGAAACAACTTTTGCCAGACTAAAGATAGTTTGAACCTCTAGCGCAATATTAATTTTTTCGCCAATTTTTAAGGCTGCTTGATCGATCACCATGGTGGAGACACCATTCCGCGGGGCTTGCAGGCGAATATGCCTAGTATTAATAAATTCACTAACAGAGAGTTTTGGATTGGAATGACTATCCTTTTTCGAGAGGCAAACCAATTCATCTCGAAACAAAATTTTGGTACGTAGCATTAAGTTGGGCTTTGGCCACCAACCAAGACGAAAATCTAGCGTCCCTTTATCCAACATTTCGAATGCTTCGCTGGGATTGGAAGTTTTAAATTCCACTTTGATACTTGGCGCTTCTTTCTGTAGGCGGGCAGCTATCCGCGGCGCTAGAAAGTACTCTAAAAACTCTGGACACATGATTGAAAATTTGGCCTCTGAATGTTGGGGGTCAAATGAGGCTTCAGATTTATTGAGAGCATCTACCTTATGCAGAATTTCTTGAATCTCCACTTCTAATGCAAGTGCTCGACTAGTAGGGGCCATCCGTCCATTCGAGCGAATGAGAAGAGGGTCCTTAAATACTTCCCGCAGTTTTTTGAGCGACAAGCTCACCGTAGGTTGACTGAGCCCCAAAGCGTTGGCTGCCTTAGAGACATTTTGGTATTTCATGAGTGCTACGTAGCAAGCCAGTTGCTGTAAATCGACCTTATTATCCATTTTATAAATAGTAACTATTAATATTATTGGTATACATATTACCGTATTGGCCCTAAGCTTGGGTCCTTGGCCTAAAAACCGTTTTTATTCTCATATGGTGTGCGGAGGTAGTTCGGTGCTTAATGTTCGAATGTATTTTGTGGCAATGGGTTTCTGGTGTCTTGGATGCTTACCTTTGACCGCAATGGCTCAAGCCAATAATTGGCCTACTCGTCCAGTGAAAATGGTGGTTCCCTTTGCGGTTGGCGGTGCAACGGATATTGCGGCGCGAATTATTGCGCCTGCCTTAGGAGAAATACTGGGTCAGCAATTTATTGTGGAGATTAAAGCTGGCGCTGCTGGAAATATTGCGATTGAATCAGTTGCACTATCTCCTCCCGATGGTTACACGCTCATGGTCGGCAATGTTTCAACCAGTTCAATCAACGAAACCTTGTACGCTACTAAGCTAAAAGTAAAGCCCTCTGTAGCCTTAAAGCCAGTTTCTTTAATTGCATCGATTCCAAATTTATTGGTGTCAGGCATGGATTTTCCGCCAAATAATATGAAAGAACTCATTGCGTATGCCAAGGCACGTCCAGGTGAGCTGAACTATTCATCGCCATTAGGTGGCTACTCTCATTTAGATATGTTGGATTTCACGAAGAAGGCCGGACTAACGCTTGTAAATATTCCTTCTAAGGGCGCCGGCTCATCACAGGTGGGTTTAGTAGCGGGCGATATTCATTTTACTATTTTGAATGCAGCTTCTACCTTAACGCTGATTAAGGCTAAAAAATTAAAAGCATTTGCTACCACTTCTGCCACCCGTTTACCTTATTTGCCGGATATTCCTACCTTTGCGGAAAGTGGCTTTCCAGGCGTAGGAACGGATCAGTGGAATGGTATTTTTGTGCCAGCAGGCACACCACAACCAATCGTTGACAAGCTATTTCATGCCATCGTTCAAGCTCTACAAAAACCTCAAGTGAAAGAGGCGTTTACTACCGCTGGAATGACTGTCATCCCTAGTAAGTCTCCTGAAGAAGCAGCTGCATTTATTGCCACGGAAACTCAGCGTTGGCCAAAAATTATTAAAGATAACCATGTAACCGTCGATTAATTGGAAAGATCTATGACAAATATTACCAAAGCAGTTTCTGCCGATACGTATGAAGGCCCCATTTCTAAACCCCAAGATTGGGGAATGATTGTTGAGCGTGATGTCGCCATTCCATTGCGAGATGGCGGCGTTTTATATGCCGATATATTCCGCCCAGATACTGATGCGGAAACATTTCCAGCATTGATGAATATGAGTGTTTATCAAAAAGATAAGCTCTGGATTCCACCTGAGGATTTGGAGGAAGATGCCAATCCTTATATGAATTGGGAAACGGTTAATCCTTTGTGGTGGGTACCTCGAGGCTATATTTGCATTCGAGTGGACTCCCGCGGTACTGGAAAATCTCCTGGAAGCTGTGAGCCCAGCTCATATCAAGAGGCTGTCGATTTCTATGACTGTATCGAGTGGGTAGCTAAGCAAAAATGGTGCTCTGGCAAGGTAGGCACTTCAGGTATTTCATATCATGCTAGTAGTCAATGGCGGGTAGCAAATCTACAGCCACCCTCACTGAAAGCCATCATTCCTTGGGAAGGAAGGGCGGATCAATATCGTGATCAAGCCTATCATGGCGGTATATTTTCCAGTGGCTTTATGGTCAATTGGATTGCTACCCATACTGCCCATCATCTTTTGGGACGCTCTAGAAAATACAATCCAGATGCATTCACACACGATATGCTTTGGCAATACTTAAGCCATGATTTAGATTCTGAGTGGTGGCGACTTAATAGTGCTCGTTGGGAACAAATTAACGTTCCTTTGTACAGCGTCGGAAATTGGGGTGGTTGGGCTTTACATCTCCGAGGTAATACGGAGGGGTATGTCAATGCCGCCTCTAAGAATAAAAAATTACGGATTCATACGGGCACGCATTTCCACCCTTTCCACTCGGAAGAGGGCAGACTTGATCAACTTCGCTTCTTGGATTACTGGCTCAAGGGGATTGATAACGGGATTATGAAAGAGCCACCGATTAAGCTAGAAATTCGTACTGGTGGCAGTACAAAACCCTACCCATTCCGCTATGAACATGAATGGCCGCTGGCAAGAACCCAGTGGACGAAAATGTATTTGCAAATTGAGCGCGAACCTTCGGAGGCAGAGTCACATGTTGAAGGGTCATTGGTAAAGGCGGCTCCAACTAAGGTAGGTAAATTAAGTTATTCCACCAGTGGCGCAACTAAAGCAGGTGTTGCCTCTAGCTCATCACTTGCTACCACGCACGGCAGCAGTGCGAGAACGGGGGTCTCTTTCACGACCACCCCAATGACAGAAGACTTCGAAATTACTGGTCCTTTGATGTGCAATCTATGGGTATCTAGTACCTCAGAAGACATGGATATCATGATTACTCTGCGTAATATTGGTCCAGATGGTAAAGATGTCAATGAAGTCGGTCAGCATGGTCAGCCAATTCCATTAACGAAGGGTTGGTTGCGTGCATCACATCGCAAGTTGGATCCACAGAAAACATTGCCGTATCGTCCTTACCATGCTCACAATGAGAGATTGTGGTTAGAGCCAAATGTGCCAGTGGAATGTCAGATTGAAATTTGGCCGACTTGTATCGTGCTCCAAAAAGGACATTCCTTAAGAGTCGATATTCAGCCTCGCGATGGCGTTGGTAGTGCACCATACACCCACTTTCATTGTGATTACAACGCAGGTGCCGTCAATACCATTTATTCAGGTGGCGACATGGAATCGTATTTACTGCTACCAGTGATTCCACAAAAATCCTAAATTGACCGGAGGCTATTGCTATATGTCGACAAAAATAAATTCACTGCTGAGGCAAATACATTTATTTTCTAGACGTATTGCTCAGGCAATAGCCTGGTTAATTTTAGGTACAGGGTTGCTTAGTCAGGCTGCCTATGCGCAAAATAAATCAGATCAATGGCCCGATCGACCAATTCGGATGATCGTGCCGTTTTCAGCTGGCGGTCCAATTGATATTGTTGCGCGCAGGGTTGGTCTGAAACTGAGTGAAGTACTCAAAACCCCGGTAGTTATTGACTATAAGACAGGGGCAAACGGTTTAATCGGCGCAGACTTTGTTGCTAAGTCAGCCGCAGACGGATACACCATGTTAATCATGACTGGATCCTTTTCTGCCAATGCAGCACTGTATAAAAAATTACCCTACGATCCGATTAAGGATTTCACACCAATTAGTCAGGTATATCGTAGTTATGGCATGGTGCTGGTAGTGAATAATGATTTACCAGTCAATTCCTTGAAGGAGTTAATTGCGTATTCACAAGCCAATCCAGGAAAACTCAGTTATGGATCAGGCGGGTATGGCAATGCTTCACATTTAGTCGGAGAGCTTTTAAATGTTCAGGCTGGCGTTTCTATCTTGCACGTACCGTATAAAGGTCTTGGTCCTGCGTTTAATGAGGTAGTTGCCCGTCAGGTAGATATGACCTATATCTCGACCGCTACTGCTGCCAACGGCATTAAGGAAAATATTGTAAAAGGCCTTGCAATTAGCGGTAATGCTCGGTCACCAGCAATTGCTAATGTGCCAACTTTTACGGAAGGTGGTGTGAAAGGGGTCGACCAAGTTTATGGTTGGTCTGGCATCTTTTATCCAGCAGCCACTCCTAAAAGTATTGTGAATAAAATGCAGCAGGCTTTAGCGACAGTGCTAAAACAACCTGAGATGAAAAAGCAATTTGACGATCTAGGCCTTGTGCCAATCGGATCAAGCTCAGCAGAATTTTCTAAGTTTGTTTCTCAAGATATTGAACTGCAAACTCAATTATTCAAAACAGCTAATATTGCTCAACAGTAGTCGATGGAAGGTGAGATCAGAATATGAATTGCACACGGACATTCTTATCGCTAAATTTTTTTATTGCCCTTTATTCATGGAGCGCAGTCGGTGTTGCACAAAACTATCCAAATCGTGCCACTAAAATTATCGTGCCATTTGTGGCGGGTGGTCCAACTGATGTTCAAGCTCGATGGGCTGCCCAGCAACTCAATACCGTGCTTGGGCAACCCTTTGTTGTTGAGAATCGAGTAGGCGGCGGAGGGGTTCCAGGCGTTGATGCAGTGGTGAAAAGTCCGGCAGATGGTTATACATTGCTTGCCGGCAATCCAGGCCCGCTCACTGTTGCGCCTGCGGTGAAAACCAATATGCCCTATCAAACCAGCAAGGATCTCGCGCCCATTATGTTGATTGCGCGCACGGCTAGCTGTTTAAGTATTCACCCGAGCATCCCTGCTAGTAACGTTAAAGAATTTGTTGCCTATGTCAAAGCGAATCCCGATAAAGTGAATTACGGCTCTCCTGGAGTAGGTACAGTAGGACATCTCTCGATTGAATTATTTGCCACCCAAGCAGGAATTAAAATCAATCACATCCCATATAAAGGGGCGTCCCAATATCAAAATGATTTAATTGCTGGACATATTCAATTGGCTCAAATTCAGCTTGCAGGTTGTATCCCACTGCTAAAGCAGGGCAAGATTAAGACAATTGGCGTTACTGCAGATAAGCGCAGTGCTGTGGCCCCAGACATTCCAACAATCGCCGAACAGGGAATGCCAGGCTACCAAAGTTATAACTGGAACGGAATACTAGCGCCTGCGGCGACACCGAGCGCCATCATCACCAAGCTACATTCTGTTCTCAGTAAGCAGTTGGCAACCAAGGAGAATCAAGAGCTTTTCATCTCACAAGGATTTGAGCCTAGCAATTTCACACCAGAAGAATTTGCTAACTTCATCCAGCTAGAGACTGAAAAGTGGGCCAAAGTTGCCAAGCAGGCTGATATCAAAGAATAAATATCGTTCATTACTCACAGTCCAAAACACACTATAAGGAAATCATCATGGCAGAAAAAAAAGATCCTCCATACTTTATGTACTTCCCTGATAACTATCGCTGGTCAGCAGCATTTATTAATATGCTCAGTGCCGCTCCTTACGGCGGATCAGAGATTGGTGAGTTACATAAGATTGGCACGAAGTTAAAAGGTAAAGCAGGGGACGATGACGAAGCATGGTTTGATGCTTGTACTGAAGTGGCTGATGGTGTTTGTGAATACGCTGATCGTTGGGCCAAGGAAGGCAACAATATGTCAGCCGCTCATGCTTACCAGCGGGCAGCTAATTATTACCATATGGCAGAGCGGTTCCGTACGCCTAAGGATAAAAAAGCACTTGATATATTTCAACGGGGTATCGATGCATTTCATCAATTTATCAAGCTCAGTGACTACAACATTGAGATTGTCGAAATCCCATTTGTAGATGGAAGTTTGCCTGGGTATTTTGTGCACCCTCAAAAGAAGGTTGCTGAAAAATCACCTTGTATCGTTTACTTTGATGGACTAGATGTCACCAAAGAAATCCAATTCATGCGTGGCATTCCGGATTTAATTAAACGCGGTTTCTCAGTCTTAATTATGGATGGTCCCGGCACGGGTGAGGCGATTCGCTTCCGTAATCATTATTTGCGTTATGACTATGAAGTTGCTGGCAGTGCCTGTCTCGATTATTTAGAGACCCGTAAGGATGTTGATCCAAAGAAAATTGGCATTGTTGCGATTAGTTTAGGTGGTTACTATGCGCCACGTTGTGCTGCGATGGACCATCGCTGGGCTGCTTGTATTGCCTGGGGTGCTCAATGGGATTATCACGAAACATGGAAAAAGCGCATTGATGCTCAATTTAAACTCTCTTTATCTGTGCCTGGGCATCATATCAATTGGATTCTGGGAGTCGATACATTAGATCAAGCGCTAGAAACACTCAAGCCATTCAAGCTCGATGGCGTAATGCAAAAAATGGAATGCCCTTTCTTGCTGGTACATGGGGCTGAAGATGAGCAAATTCCTCTCAGCGATGCTCAAAAGCAATATGACGCCTGTGGCTCGAAAGATAAAACCTTGAGAGTCTATACAGCAGAAGAGGGTGGCTCACAACACTGTCAACGTGACTACCTTACTTTGGTTGTTGCTGATATGTGGAATTGGTTTGAGGATAGGCTCATCCGAAATCCAAAATAGCCCAATGCAGTTCATTGATATATAAAAATAAAAAAGCCTAAGGAGGCAATATGAGTGCAGCTACATCCGTGATGTCGCAGCCAAAAGAGCATGGCATGATTGTTGAAAAGGATGTCAAAATTCCTTTGCGAGATGGTGGTTATTTATACGCCGATATTTTTCGTCCTGATACAGCAACAGAAAAATTTCCCGCCATTGCCAATATCACTGTCTATAACAAAGATAAGCTCTGGATTCCGCCTGCTGATTTAGAGGAGGAAGCCAATCCTTATATGAACTGGGAGGCCGCTAATCCTTTGTGGTGGGTTCCTCGTGGCTATGTTTGTGTACGTATTGATTCGCGTGGTACAGGTAAGTCTCCAGGCCGATGTGAGCCGAGCTCATATCAAGAAAGCGTTGATTTTTATGACTGTATTGAGTGGTTAGCAAAACAAGATTGGTGTTCGGGTAATTTGGGTACCTTAGGTATTTCTTATCATGCTGCTTGCCAATGGCGTTTAGCAAACCTCAATCCACCATCACTCAAGGCAATAATTCCTTGGGAGGGGCGTGCAGATCAATATCGTGATCAAGCCTATCACGGCGGTATTTTTTCAATGGGGTTCTTAGGTAATTGGGTGAATCAGCATATGGCACGCCACCTGCTAGGACGAACTAGAAAATATAACCCAGATTCATTTTCTCCAGACATGCTTTGGCAATACTTGACTCATGATTTGGATTCTGAATGGTGGCGCATGTGTAGCGCCCGCTGGGATGAAATCAAAGTGCCCGTTTACACGGTAGGAAATTGGGGTGGATGGGGATTGCATCTCCGCGGCAATACTGAAGCCTATCTTTGTGCGGCATCGAAGCAGAAGAAATTACGGATTCATACTGGCGATCATTTCCGCCCATTCCATTCAAACGAGGGCAAGGTAGATCAATTGCGTTTCTTTGACTATTGGCTCAAGGGTATGCAGAACGGAATTATGGATGAACCACCAATTAAATTAGAGATTCGTACTGGTGGTAGTAAAAAGCCTTATGCATTCCGTTTTGAAAATGAATGGCCTCTTGCTAGGACGCAATGGACCAAGATGTACTTCAGCATTGAGAAAGAACGTTCACCAGAAGAAACCCATACAGAGGGACGTTTAGTTTCTGAGCCAATGACTACTGCTCGCAAGATTAGTTATAGCGGTAGCAACCCCAATAAAGCAGGTATTGGTTCAGGCTCATCTGCGCCGGGTATTGGTCGCTCTGGAGTATCTTTTGTAACCGATCCCATGCTGAAAGATACTGAAATTACCGGACCACTGATGGCCAATGTTTGGGTTTCGAGTACTGCTGAGGATATGGATGTGATGGTGACATTGCGCAATATTGACCCAGATGGCAACGAAGTTTTTGAGCTTGGACAGCAGGGTCAACCAGTGGTACTTACTAAGGGTTGGTTGCGTGCATCGCATCGCAAGCTAGATACTGCAAAATCTTTACCTTATCGCCCCTACCATGCTCACAATGAGCGCCTATGGCTAGAGCCCGATGTTCCGGTAGAGTGTCAAATTGAAATTATCTCCACCTGTATTGTCTTGAAAAAAGGGCATCAATTACGCGTGGATATTCATGCTCAAGATAGTGCTGGTAGTGGCAATTTCACACACTTTCATGCGGACTACAACGAAGAGGCAATCCATACCTTTCATGCTGGTGGCAATATGAATTCTTATCTTCTTTTGCCAATTATTCCGTCATAAAGCTGCTGTTTGAGTGAGGAGCGGGGTCATTGCGAGAAAGCTTGCAATGCATCCCCTTCGATCATGATGCGGTATAGATAGCGGAACTCTTCAGGGTTGTAGTCAGCGTTTGCTTGATGCATCACACTGCGGTTATCCCAGATCACGAAGTCGCCCTCAGTCCATTGATGGCGATATTCGTATTGAGGACTAGTGGCATGTTCGTACAGCGAGTTGATGAGTGCAAACCCTTCATCTAAATTCATGCCTTCTATACCCTCCATGCGCCCAGTATTGAGATAAAGGGCAGCACGTCCAGTCATGGGGTGACGAATAACCAAAGGTTGAATGACCTCGGGTATCTGAGCGAGATCTTCCTCGCTTAGCTTGGTAAACATTCTTGGGCTGCGACTACTCTCATGAACATGCAAAGAGCGCATCTTAATCACTTTTTCTTTCAATTCGTTTGAGAGATCATCAAAAGCCTGGCGCACGTCTACGAATTGAGTATCGCCCCCAGTTGCAGGAATTTTTACTGCTGAAAGTGCAGTAGCACGCGGTGGACAGACAGAATTTGAATGGTCAGTATGATAGTTTTCGCCACGCACCTGCAATTTCCCATCTTTTAATGGCAAATCTTTAGTCGAGTTATATCCCACCATCGGGAAATCTGGAAGAATATATTTTTTTAGTTGTTGTGGCATTAGGTTGCCAAAAATTTCTCCACTACGAACGATATCTGCTGGCTCCAAGAATTGCTTTGGAAACACTAGTACTGCGAATTCACTCAAGGTTTTTTGTAGCTGATGACGCACATCATCAGCTACCGCTTTCTTTAAATCGACCCCAGTAATCTTGGCGCCAAAGCTAGGGCTCATCGGAGAGATATGGAGCGACATTTATTCTGCCTTGATACCTGTTTCGCGAGCAATTTTTG
>CALQED020000027.1 GCA_943329505.2 Polynucleobacter meluiroseus
GAGCCAGCAAAATCATGAAACTCTTCGCCTGTAAGGCCTTTAATCCACGCCTGAATACCGTAGTGTTGATTCCAAGCAATTCCTTCAAAGAAGGGGTAAACAAATCCAACTAGCACAAATGTTGCAATCAGCTGAGGATTAAACTTAGCGCGCTCGGCAATACCACCTGAAATAATGGCTGGAATTGCAGCAGCAAAAGTTAACAAGAAGAAAAATTTTACTAATTCATAACCATTCTTCTCCGCCAACAATTCAGCGCCAGAAAAAAAGTTCACGCCATAGGCAATGCTGTAGCCAATAAAAAAATATGCAATCGTCGAAACAGCAAAGTCGACCAAAATTTTTACCAAGGCATTTACCTGGTTTTTCTTGCGAACAGTTCCAAGCTCTAAGAATGCAAAGCCTGCATGCATGGCAAGAACCATGATTGCCCCAAGCAAAATAAATAAAACATCACTACCTGTTTTTAAAATTTCCATGTGATTTTCCCCTTCTATTTTTTGCATCATTATGGGGATAATAAAAATCTAAATAGGTGCAAATTGCACTTATTTAGTGCATAAATTAGAGATCTTATGGTTTATGATGATTTCACATACACCTAAGGGAGAACCCATGAAGAAAGTCCTGGTAGTTTTAGCTGCTTTTGCGGCATTTTCTGGCCTAACGCAGGCCCAACCAAATGCTAATGTTAAGGTGCTGAGCACTCAAGAGCTTGTTAATGTCTGCAAGTTGCCCGCAAGTCCAGAATCCCGTAGCTTCTGCATTGGCTACTCCACAGCAATTTATGACACTTATCTTGCTACCCGTCATCCGCAACGTGCAAAACCCTTTATTTGTGTAAAACAACCAGCCCCATCACGCGATGAAGTGATTGCTGATTTTGTGAAATTCGGACAAGAGAATCCACAAGCTGCTGACAAACCAGCATCAGGTGTCTTCTTAGGCTTCTTAGCCTCACGCTTTCCTTGCGCCAGAAAATAATTCGAACAATCTCGTCAATTCAAAATTAATTTAAAGGATCAATTGATATGAAAAAAATTATCGCGATTACTGCAGTAGCAATTGCAATTACTGGTTGTTCCAATATGAGCAATACCGAACAACGTACATTATCAGGCGCTAGCATTGGTGCAGCAGCTGGTGCTGTTGGTACTGCTATTTTCCACGGCAACCCCATCTGGGGTGCAGTAGGTGGTGCTGCAGTAGGCGCAGCATCTGGTTATGTATACGATGCTTATAAGAAAGAACAGGCCTCTGAATACAACTCAGGCTACAACGCTGGCAAAAATAATAAGCCCGCCAATGCTCCTAACTAATTTAGTACTGTAGCTGTTTTACTCCATCAAATCACCCAGCTTGGATTAATTTACAAGCTGGGTTTTTATTTGGATCTCTCCTACCAATGCCTTATGAATAGGGCATTTATTGGCAATCTCCATTAAACGATCTTTTTCTTCTGCGCTCAAGTTACCGTGCAGCTGAATCTCACGATTAAATGTTTCAACATCATTTAAGCGCTCGATATCTACGGTAACAATCGCATTCTCTAGATTGATTGACTTACGACCAGCGTACATTTTAAGCGTCATACTTGTACAGGCAGCCAAGGCAGCACCTAAATACTCATGAGGAGTCGGTCCAGTACCATTCCCACCGCTAGTAGGATAAGCATCAGATACAAAATGCAAATCGCCAGTACTTAATTTTTGTTGCAGTGGGCCATCACCAAACTGTGACACGACTTTTCTCATCATTTCTCCTAATTTATTTTATAGCTTTAAAAAACTTAACTTGTATGTGCTTTACTAATTTTTTCAGCGGTAGGCAGACCTGCCTTCTTCCAAGAACTAAAGCCGCCCTCCAAATGACACACATTGGGCACGCCCATTCTTTGCAAGGTCTCAGTAGCTAGAGCTGAGCGCCAGGCAGATGCACAATACAAAACCAAGCGCTTGCCTTCTCCAAAAATAGGCTTGTAATAAGGGCTTTCAGGATCCACCCAAAATTCCAACATTCCGCGCGGGGCGTTCAAGGCGTTAGGGATCATGCCATCACGCTCTAACTCGCGCACATCTCGAATATCCACAAATAAGGTATTCGAATCTACTAGCAATGTTTGCGCTTGCGCCAAAGAAACTGTCTCAATTTGAGTCATTGCATGATCTATCAGCGCCTGATATCCAATCTTTAATTTCACCAAAATCTCCTAAAAATACAATGTTCTTGATTGCTCCATCACCTGCTACCATTCTGCTATGAACTTTACCCCCATAGAACTTGGCGCAAGTATTATTTTCGCAATTGCCGTACTCCATACCTTTTGCACGAGCTATTTTGAAGCACTTGCTAAAAAATCTCTCACCCATGCCGGACTGTGGCATCTTTTGGGTGAAGTAGAGATTGTCTTTGGCTTTTGGGCCGCGATTCTAGTGATCTTTATCTCTTGCATTGATGGTGTCAGTACTGCTAAAGCCTTTATGGATAAGCGTAACTTTACAGAACCGCTATTTGTGTTTGCCATCATGATTGTGGCTGGTAGTAAACCGATTCTGTTTTTTTCCACTGAAATTTTGCACCTACTTGCCAAGGGATTGCAATTTGCACTGCGGATTCGAAGTGCGCCTGCCCTCTATTTTTTGACTCTCGGCATCACACCATTGCTAGGATCCCTCATCACCGAGGCAGCTGCAATGACCTTAGCTGCTTTTTTATTACGTGATTTAGTCTATCGCCATAAATGCTCTAAGGCTCTTTTATTTGGTACCTTAGGTGTGCTCTTCGTGAACATCTCCATTGGTGGCACGCTCACCAATTTTGCCGCCCCACCAGTTCTTATGGTTGCATCAACCTGGGACTGGAGTTCAGCATTTATGTTTCGAAACTTTGGTATTGAGTCTTGCATTGCCATTTTCATTAACTCGCTTGGAGCAACCCTTTTATTTCATCGCGAACTCATTGATCCAGATAAAGAAATTCAACAGGAAAAAATTCCGCCGACAGTAGTGTTCATGCATTTACTATTTTTATTTGGGATCGTGATGTTTGCCCATGATCCGATTATGTTTATGTGGGTGTTGCTGTTTTTCATTGGCTTTACCATCGCCTATCCAAAACATCAAAGCCCACTTATACTGAAAGAGGCTTTATTAGTTGGCTTCTTTCTAGCAGGTCTAGTAGTGCTTGGCTCACTACAGGGATGGTGGCTCCAGCCCACTCTCGGAATGATGAGTCCAACAGCAGTCTTTTATGGCAGTCTTGCACTGACTGCCATAACCGATAATGCAGCGCTTACCTATTTAGGATCTTTGGTCACTGGCACCACCTTAGACTTCAAACTTGCTTTGGTTGGAGGCGCTGTGGCTGGCGGAGGTCTCACCGTCATTGCTAACGCACCTAATCCTGCAGGAGTTGCAATTTTGCGTAAGCACTTTCCAAATAACGCCGTCTCTGCTCTCTATCTTTTAATCGCTGCTATTCCTCCGACTTTGATAGCCATTTTGGCTTACCGCCTAACTAGATAAGACCTAAAACGCTTATCGCAGTAAAATCAGAGCTTCGCCCCCAGCTACAAACCTGAGAACGGCATATGAAAAAACTGTATATCAAAACCTTTGGCTGCCAAATGAACGAGTATGACTCGGGCAAGATGGCCGATCTCCTCCATGCCAATGAAGGCATGGTCATGACAAATTCTCCTGAAGATGCAGATGTAGTCCTGCTGAATACCTGCTCGATTCGGGAAAAAGCTGAAGACAAAGTATTTTCTGATCTTGGTCGTTTACGTGAACTTAAAAAAACAAAGCCTGATTTACTCATCGGTGTTGGCGGCTGTGTAGCCAGTCAAGAAGGTCAACAAATCGTAAGTCGAGCACCTTATGTTGATGTGGTGTTTGGCCCGCAAACTTTGCATCGCTTAAGTGACCTCATTGCACTACGTCGCAAGACAGGATTATCTCAAGTAGATATTTCTTTCCCAGAAATTGAAAAATTTGATCATTTGCCTGCATCACGCCAAACCCGTGGCTCAGCTTATGTCTCCATCATGGAGGGGTGTTCAAAGTATTGTAGTTATTGCGTAGTTCCCTACACCCGCGGCGAAGAAGTCTCTAGGCCCTTTGATGATGTACTGACTGAAGTCGCTGGACTGGCTAGTAAAGGCGTTAAAGAAATTGTGCTACTTGGTCAAAACGTAAATGCCTATCTCGGTAAGATGGGTGGTACTGCAGAGATTGCCGACTTCGCTCTATTACTTGAATATATTGCAGAAATTCCGGGCGTAGAGCGCATACGTTTTACTACAAGTCACCCCAAAGAATTTACACAACGCTTAATTGATGTGTACGCCAAATTACCACAGCTTGTCAGCCATCTTCATTTGCCAGTACAGCATGGCTCAGACTCTATGCTATCGGCAATGAAACGTGGCTATACAGCACTGGAGTACAAAAGCATCATTCGTAAGATGCGCGCTGTTCGCCCCGACCTTACTTTATCGAGTGACTTTATTGTGGGCTTTCCTGGGGAAACAGATGCTGACTTTGAAAAGCTATTAAAGATGGTTCGGGAGCTTGAATTTGATAACAGCTTTTGCTTCATTTTTAGCCCACGGCCTGGAACTCCAGCAGCTAACTTGAGGGATGACACTCCCCATGCAGTCAAACTCAAGCGCCTTCAAACACTGCTTGCCATGATCGAAGGTCAAGCCAACCAGATTAGCCAAAAAATGTTGGGTGGCACTGAAAGAGTATTAATTGAGGGGCTGGCAAAGGACGGGGTTAATTTACAAGGTCGTGCAGAAAATAATCGAGTCATTCACTTCACTGCTCCTGACCAAGATATCGGCTCTTTAATTGGTCAAATGGTGGATATCCAAATTACTGAAGTCCTCAACTACACCCTCAGAGGTGAGTTAGTAGAAGCTCATGCCAACTGATCCTAGGCTCGTAGTCGATATCCAATGTGCTACGCCAGCCATTGAAATTGCCTTAGGAAAAGCAGTATCGTTCACACTCATAAAAAAATGGGTCAAGGCAAGTACTCGCGGTGGCGGACTGCTGACACTACGTTTTGTAAATATTACTGAAGGCAAAAAACTCAATGGCGAGTTTCGTAAAAAAGATTATGCGACCAATGTTTTAACGTTTCCTTACGAACTTTCTAAAAGCAATGTTGTGGCAGATGTGATTTTTTGCTTACCCATTGTTCAGAGAGAAGCGAAAGAGCAGGGGAAATCTTTAGTAGCGCATTTAGCTCATTTGATTGTTCACGGCTGCCTGCATGCTCAGGGCTATGATCATGAAGTAGACAAAGATGCTAAAAAAATGGAGGCACTAGAAGTCAAACTCCTGAAAAAAATGGGCTTTCCCAACCCTTATTTAGTCACCTAATTTTCACTCTGCCCTATTTCTAAGCTATTCTTGCAACATGCCTGACCCCAAATCCCTGTTAGATCGTCTAGCTGATTTTTTATCACCTCAGCCAACCAGCCCTAGCGAACGACGCCAAGAGCTTATTGAAACGCTTCGTGAGGCACAGACAGAAGGCCTGATCGATGCGGATGCGCTCTCCATGATTGAGGGCGTCTTTCAAGTGGGACGGTTATGTGCGCGAGATATTTTGGTGCCGCGGGCCCAAATTGACTGGATTGACATTAACCTCCCGCTACCTGAAATTATCAAGAGTGTGATTGCAGCTGCACATTCTCGCTTCCCTGTTTTTGAAGGGTCGCGTGATAACGTGATTGGTATCTTGTTAGCCAAAGACTTATTACGCCATTCCACAGAAAAAGATTTTCAAGTCCGCGACTGGTTACGACCAGCAGTTTTTATTCCAGAATCTAAGCGCTTGAGCGTACTGTTGCGTGACTTTAAAGACAATCGCAATCATCTAGCAGTAGTAGTGGATGAATATAGTGGCATTGCAGGCATCATTACTATCGAAGATGTACTTGAACAAATTGTGGGCGATATTGAGGATGAGCATGATATCGATGAGGAAGCCGACAACATGATTTCTTTAGATAATGGTGACATCCGGGTTAAGGGCATTACTGAGCTCACGCAATTAAATGAAACATTAGGCACCCACTTTGCTGTTGAAGATATCGAAACGGTAGCGGGTCTAGTGATTCAGCATCTGGGTCGTGTTCCAAAGGTGGGTGAATTAATTGAAATCGATGGGATTGAATTCGAGGTGCAGCGCGCTGATCCCCGGCAAATTCATATCTTGCTAGCACGAGCAAAATCTAAAAAATAAGACTAGGGACTGGCTTGGTCAATCAGCAATTTTCTAAGAGCATTGCCACGCTACCGCTACTGATACTTTTTGTATTGGGCGCATTACTTGCTATAGCTACAGAGCTGCCTTATGGCGGCTGGATACAAATCCCTATTTTGGCTTTAGTGTGGTGGCGCTTAGACCTCAATCATTCACGAAACATTCAATCGCATTTTGTAGCGGGCCTGGTATTTGGTATCGGATATTTTGTCATTGGCTTATGGTGGCTCTACATCAGCTTGCACGATGTTGGTGGCATGCACCCCTTACTCTCTTGTGCTGCAGTATTGCTTTTATCAGCTTACATGGCACTATATTTTTCTATAGCAACACTCTCAATTTCTCTATTCAAAAAAACTCGAGTAACCGGACTGTTATTGGGAGCCAGTTGGGTGGTGATGGAGTTTCTGCGAGGCTACATCTTTACCGGCTTTCCATGGATGGGTCTTGCAGAATCCCAGATCAACGGCCCTTTTGCACCGATTGCGCCACTCTTTGGCGGTCTAGCGTGCACTTTCTTGGTAACTTGGATTTCTTGGGAGTTGACCCAACTTAAGAAAAGAACTGCTTTCAGTGTTGCTGTAATTATTTGCGCGATTGGGATTGTACAAATGACTGGGTTCATGAGTTTTACCAAGCCCTTTGGTGAGCCTATTAGTGTCCGCTTAATTCAAGGGAACTTTGAGCAGACTCTCAAATTTAATCCTCAAGCAATTGGTCAGCAGATCGATTTTTATACGTCTGAAATTAAAAAAGAATCTGCTGATCTCATCATCATTCCAGAGACTGCTTTTCCTTGGCCACAAAATAATCTTCCAGCAGGTCTATTGAATAACTTGCAAGACTTTTCTAATGCTAGCTCAAGTAATATTTTGCTGGGTCTTATTGGTGAAGTGTCTAGCAATAACGGCATGCAATATAGCAACCGAGCGAGCGGCCTCTCACCAAATGTCCCTGCTTATCAATACGATAAAGCTCACCTAGTTCCTTTTGGAGAATTTATTCCGCCTGGCTTTCATTGGTTTATCAAAGCCTTTAATGTTCCTTTAAGTGACTTTGCGCGAGGCAGCTTAGAGCAAGAGCCTTTTAGTATCGTGCGCAAAAATCAAGCTAGTGTGCGCGCTGCTATGACGATTTGTTACGAAGATGTATTTGGAGGGGAATTGGCTGCTCGCATTCAGCACAGCAAAGAACCAGTCAATCTATTAATCAATATGACCAATCTGGCATGGTTTGGTCAATCTCAAGCACCTACTCAACAATTACGACTGTCGCAACTACGCTCTCTAGAAACGGGATTGCCTGCTTTACGTGCCACCAATACTGGCATTACTTCAGTCCTTGGCCCTGATGGTAAGTTACTGCAATCTCTACCTGAATTTACCCAAGCAAGTCTAAGCACCCAGGTGCAGGCCTATGCTGGGAAAACGCCTTATGTCATTTGGGGAAATTTCCCAATTTTGAGCATTTCCTGCCTTCTGCTGATCTGGGGCTTAATTCGCCAAAGACGTTTTTAGGCATTTTTAGCTCCACAGGGCTCTAGCCATGTAAAATCAATGGCTTAGCCAGGTTAATCATGCTTACTTTTCAGCAAATCATTCTTAAACTTCAAGATTATTGGGACCAACAAGGTTGCGCCCTATTGCAACCCATCGACCTTGAGGTGGGTGCTGGCACATCTCATACCGCAACCTTCTTAAGAGCCATCGGCCCAGAGCCTTGGAAAGCGGCCTATGTTCAGCCATCACGCAGGCCCAAAGATGGTCGCTATGGCGAGAACCCAAATCGCTTACAACACTACTATCAATACCAAGTCGTTCTCAAGCCTGCTCCAGAAAATATTCTTGATCTCTACCTAGGCTCTCTGTCTGCCCTAGGTCTTGACCTCAAAGAAAATGACATTCGCTTTGTCGAAGATGACTGGGAAAATCCAACATTAGGGGCATGGGGCTTAGGTTGGGAGGTTTGGCTGAACGGCATGGAAGTCACCCAGTTCACTTATTTCCAACAGGTTGGCGGCCTTGATTGCAAACCTGTTTTAGGGGAAATTACATACGGTATCGAACGCTTGGCAATGTATATCCAAAATTGCTCTAACGTCTATGACCTTGTATGGGCAGATGGCATTTCTTATGGTGACGTTTATCACCAGAATGAAGTTGAGCAATCTTGCTATAACTTTGAACACTCCAATACCGACCTTCTCTTTGCAAATTTTAGTAATTTTGAAAGCGAAGCCAAGCGCTTGATGGAAGTGCCCTTAGCCTTGCCAGCTTATGAAATGGTTCTCAAAGCAGCTCATACTTTCAATCTTTTAGATGCACGGGGCGCCATCTCAGTTACGGAACGCGCCGCCTATATTGGTCGCATTCGTAATCTATCGCGCGCAGTTGCCCAAGCGTATTTTGAATCCCGAGAAAAACTCGGCTTCCCTATGTGTCAACGCCAATCTACAGTATGAGCACCTCTAATTCAAATCCTCAATCAGACAGTCTGTTGATTGAATTATTCACCGAAGAATTGCCCCCTAAATCCTTGCGTCGTTTAGGAGAAGCTTTTAGCGAAGGTATTTTTACTGCTCTTAAATCTGCCAAGTTAACAACGGATGAATCAGTTAATACGAGTTTTGCTACTCCGCGTCGTCTAGCGGTTCAGATTAGCCATGTACTTAATCAAGCACCAGATTATCCTGTTAGAGAAAAATTACTCCCAACTAGTATTGCTTATGACGCTCATGGCAAGGCTACTCCGCCACTCCTCAAAAAATTAGCAGCGCTTGGTTACGCAGACATCGATCTATCGATATTAGAAAAAACCGGTGAAGGCAAGAATGAAGCCCTCTATCTCAATGTCATTGCTAAGGGCGCTGCGCTTGAGCAAACTGCACAAACTGCGCTTGAGCAAACGCTGAGTAAATTACCGATTGCCAAAATGATGCACTACCAAGTGCAACAGAAAAATGGTTCGTTAGTAGAGGTTCAGTTTGCTCGGCCAGCCCATCGCATCATTGCCTTGTATGGTGATACTGTTCTCAATATTAGCAGCCTTGGAATCCATGCTAGTAATGAGACCGAAGGTCACCGTTTCTTAGCGCCAGGCGTTCTCACGATTAACACTGCAGGTCAATACGAAAACGATCTTCAAAATAAAGCGAAGGTTATTCCGAGCTTTAGCAAACGTCGTGAGCAAATTGAGGCTGCGCTGTTAAAGATGGCCGGTGATGATCTGGTCTTAATGCCTGATAGTCTATTAGATGAAGTCACTGCACTCGTTGAATGGCCAGCTGTATATGAATGTCAGTTTGACCAAGAATTTTTAGAGGTTCCTCAAGAATGCTTGATTCTGACAATGCAGACGAATCAAAAATACTTTGCACTAACCGACAAGCAAGGAAAGTTACGGAATCGTTTTTTGATTGTTTCTAATATTGAAACGACTGCGCCTAGTGCCATTATTTCTGGTAATGAAAGAGTTGTCCGTCCGCGCCTTTCTGATGCGCGCTTTTTCTTTCAGCAAGATCAAAAACGCGCATTAGCTTCTCGTGTTGCCGATTTAGCCAAAGTGGTTTATCACAATCAGCTAGGCAATCAACTCGATCGCATGAAACGAGTGCAAGGGATCGCAACAGGGATCGCCCAGAAACTCAAAGCAGATCAGCAGTTAGCAAGTCGTGCGGCAGAAATAGCAAAGACTGATTTACTTACTGATATGGTTGGTGAATTCCCGGAGCTTCAAGGAGTTATGGGCTCTTACTACGCACGCCATGATGGTGAAAGTCCCGAGGTTGCTGCTGCCTGTAGTGAACACTACATGCCTCGCTTTGCCGGAGACGCCCTTCCAAAGACTGAAACTGGCACCATTCTTGCTATTGCTGATAAGTTAGAAACGCTTGTTGGGATCTGGGGTGTGGGTTTAGCGCCAACTGGCGACAAAGACCCCTATGCATTGCGCCGTCATGCGCTGGGTATTTGCCGTTTGCTCCTAGA
>CALQED020000028.1 GCA_943329505.2 Polynucleobacter meluiroseus
AGGGTTTTGAACCCAGGCATAGTAATTGCGCTGAAATGCGCGAACAACTCTTCTTCACCATCATCAGGTTTGATAAAGCCAAAACCTTTTGCATCATTGAACCACTTAACAATTCCGGTCGCCATGCGAACTCCATTACATAAACTTAAAACAACCGTGATGAGGGTAAATACTTTTTAATCAGTCTCGCTCCACAACACGCCTAAATAGAACCTCTCTTGAAGCCTACCCCCCGATTGTTTGCCCTTTTTGGAGGGGTGTCAAGGAGTTAAATGCATATATCCCTCAGTAATTACCCCTTTTTTTATCGAAAAACGCCCCAATATGACTTAAACAAGGGTTTTTGAGGGTTTTTCCCAACAAGACCCTAGTTAAATCAACTTTGGATATCTGTGTTTAGAATGTTTCTCATGAGCCGCACACCTAAAAATCCCACTACTGGCGTCCCAGCCAATCCTTACGTTGAAGATACCCTTTTGCTCGAAAAACAGGTCGAGCAAGTTAAGGCTCCGTCAATGTATAAAGTTTTGTTATTAAATGATGATTACACGCCAATGGAATTTGTAGTGATGATCATTCAGGAGTATTTTAATAAGGACCACGAAACAGCAACACGCATCATGTTGCAGGTCCATTTGGCTGGCAAAGGTGTTTGCGGAATATTTACCCGCGACGTTGCTGCCACCAAAGTGCATCAAGTTGTTGAATTATCCCGTGAAGCGGGCCACCCACTACAGTGCACTATGGAGGAAGTATGATTGCCCAAGAACTAGAAGTCAGTTTGCACATGGCGTTTGTTGACGCACGGGCATCAAGACATGAATTTATTACGGTAGAACATTTGTTGGCTGCCCTGCTCGACAATGCTACCGCCGTTGAGGTCTTAAAGGCTTGCGCCGTCAATATCGCAGAGCTACGCACTCAACTCAAAAACTTTATTAACGACAACACCCCAGTAGTACCTGGTAACGATGAAGTTGACACGCAACCAACCTTAGGATTTCAGCGTGTGATTCAGCGCGCGATCATGCATGTTCAGTCAACATCCAATGGTAAAAAAGAAGTCACTGGAGCGAATGTGTTAGTTGCAATCTTCGGAGAAAAAGATTCGCATGCAGTCTATTTCTTGCAACAGCAAGGTGTCACACGTTTGGATGTCGTGAACTTCATTAGTCATGGCGTTCGCAAGGATCAATCTGAGCAGGTTAAGCCTGCCGACACTAGTCAAGAAACTGAAGAGGCGGCATCCTCTGGTAAAGAAAGTCCGCTAGATCAGTACACCCAGAATCTCAATACATTAGCTCGTCAGGGCAAGATTGATCCTTTGATCGGCCGCGAGAGCGAAGTGGAGCGTGTGATTCAGGTGCTCTGTCGTCGTCGCAAGAACAATCCACTTTTGGTGGGTGAGGCCGGGGTTGGAAAGACTGCCATTGCCGAGGGCTTAGCTTGGAGAATTGTCAAAGGCGATGTGCCTGATATTCTGGCTAACGCTACTGTGTATTCCTTGGACATGGGAGCATTATTAGCGGGCACTAAATATCGTGGTGATTTTGAGCAACGACTCAAGAGCGTTCTCAAGTCCTTAAAAGATCATACCCATGGTGTTTTATTTATTGATGAGATTCATACCTTAATTGGGGCTGGTGCCGCATCTGGTGGAACATTAGACGCGAGCAATCTTTTAAAGCCTGCTCTATCGAATGGCCAACTCAAATGCATTGGTGCAACCACCTTTACTGAGTATCGCGGTATTTTTGAAAAAGATGCTGCCTTGTCGCGTCGTTTCCAAAAAGTTGATGTGGTTGAGCCCACAGTTGATCAGACAGTACAAATTTTGCGCGGTCTGAAGTCTCGTTTTGAAGAGCATCACAGTGTGAAATACGCAGCTGGCGCTTTAGTTGCTGCAGCAGAACTTTCTGCCCGCTACATCAATGATCGTCATTTGCCGGATAAGGCTATTGATGTGATTGATGAGGCAGGCGCTGCGCAACGTATCTTGCCCAAATCCAAACAGAAGAAAACCATCGGTCGTCCAGAGATTGAAGAGATTGTTGCTAAGATTGCACGCATACCACCTCAATCTGTCACGGTAGATGATCGTAGTAAGTTGCAAACTTTGGATCGAGATATTAAGAGCGTGGTCTTTGGTCAAGATCCTGCGATTGAGGCTTTGGCTAGTGCCATTAAGATGACGCGTGCTGGTCTTGGCAAGATCGATCGCCCAATTGGTTCATTTTTATTCTCTGGCCCAACAGGCGTCGGCAAGACTGAGGTTGCAAAACAGCTTGCCTATATTTTAGGTATTGAGCTTTTACGCTTTGATATGTCTGAGTACATGGAGCGCCATGCGGTTAGTCGTTTAATTGGCGCGCCTCCTGGTTATGTTGGTTTTGATCAAGGCGGCTTACTCACCGAGGCGGTCAATAAGAAGCCGCATTGTGTACTACTACTGGATGAAGTAGAAAAAGCTCACCCCGATATTGTCAATATCCTGTTGCAGGTAATGGATCATGGCACCTTAACGGACAACAATGGCCGCAAGACTGACTTCCGTAATGTAATCATCATCATGACCACAAATGCTGGTGCCGAAGCCATGCAAAAATCAACCATCGGATTTACTAATGCACGTGAGTCTGGTGATGAGATGGCTGATATTAAGAAGTTCTTCACGCCTGAGTTCCGTAACCGCTTAGATGCGATTGTGTCCTTCAAGGCGCTAGATGAGACCATCATCATGCGTGTGGTTGATAAGTTCTTAATGCAACTTGAAGAGCAACTGCATGAGAAAAAAGTGGATGCTACGTTTAGCGCTGCATTGCGTGCACATTTGGCCAAGCATGGCTTTGATCCACTCATGGGTGCACGTCCTATGCAGCGCATCATTCAAGACACTGTCCGTAAGGCGCTGGCTGATGAGCTACTTTTTGGTAAATTGGCGCAAGGCGGTCATGTGGATGTCGATATTGATGCTGACGGCAAAGTACAGTTAGATTTTGATGTTCCCGCTTTGCCTGGCAAGGCAGCCAAGAAGGATGTTGCGCCAGCCGAAGAAATTTAATTAATCATCGCCCCATAGTTGTTTAACAAAAAAAGGAAAACATGTCCCATCACGATAAATTGCTAGATGCTTTTGAAGCTTACAAGGCTGAAAATGAAAAGTTTCAAGGCAAAGGTATTAAGGCTTCAGCTGCGCGTGCTCGTAAAGCGTTACAGGAAATTGCTGGATCGTGTAAAGAGCGTCGCAAAGAAATCACTGCTGAAAAAGAATCTCGTGAAGGTAAAGGTGGCGGCATGTCCCAAGACGCTGCTCGCCATGCGCATGTTCGCAAGTAAGCTTACTAGCTCGATAAAAAGCCACCTCAGGGTGGCTTTTTATTTGAATTACACTTAAGTTAATCAATTAACGAGTTGCTTTAGAGTAAGGGCCAAGAGAAAAGTGAAGATTTTAAAAAAAGAAGCAGCATTTTTTATTGCTCTAGTTACGGCAATGTACTTGTATCTCATTGGGCCATCTGTTGAGCTCATGGGGTACCAGTTGGTGGTTGCTGCAGCTTTGTTTGGCATTATTTTGGCCTGTATTTTTAGGGTTGCCCATTTTGCTGATCACTTGGCTGAGATGTTGGGTGAGCCCTATGGAACTCTACTGTTAACTATTTCTGCGACTCTGATTGAGGTCGCGGTCATGATCACGGCATTGACTCATGGTGACGGCAATCCCACATTCGTGAGGGATACGATTGCCGCCACTTTATTTATTGTTCTTGGCGGGATGATGGGCTTATCCATGATTATTGGTGGGTCATACCACTTAGATCAAACGATTAATACCAATGGCGCTCATATGTATCTTGGTTTATTGATTCCTTTGGCATTGCTAACGCTCGTGTTGCCAAACTTTACAACCACTACTGCGGGCCCAACCCTAGCGGTTTCTCAAGAGGTGTTTATTGGGGTGATTGCTTTGGCGTTATATGGTGTCTTCATATTTGCACAAACGAAGCGTTACCGTAATTTTTTTGATGACCCCTTTCCATTTGGCGCATCACGTAGTGATTCTCCACAAGAGGCCAAGACTCACCCCGTTACCAATCGCGGTCATCATTTAAATTGGACTGAAGTCTCAAAATCTTTTTTTTGGCTTTCCATTTGCCTCATCGTAGTCATACTATTGATTGAAAAATTAGCGATTTTGATTGGTATTGGCTATGCAAAGTTGGGGTTTCCTTCGACTTTAAATGGCACGACGGTGGCAATCTTGGTGCTGGCACCCGAATGGATTGCAGCCCTGAATGCCGCTAAAGCAAATCACTTGCAGCGCTCTCTAAACATTGCCCTAGGAAGCGGTTTGGCAACCTTATCGCTGAGTGTCCCAGTGATGTTATTTTGGGTGGCTTACAACCATCATCAGATTGAGTTAGGTTTGCATGCTCGAGAAATTGTGATGTTGCTGGCCTCTTTATGGGTAGCACATGTTTCGATTTCGACTGGTAAATCAAACATCATGCAAGGGGCTATTCTCTTTATATTATTTATTTCATCAATCTTCTTAATCTTTAATCCCTGATTAAGAGCGACCTGTACTACCAAAGCCGCCAGCGCCACGACTGCTCTCAGTAAATTCTTCAACGACTTTGAGTTCAACTTGTTGCACTGGCATCACTACCAATTGGGCGAGGCGCTCCATAGGCTCGAGCTTGAATGGAGCAGATCCACGATTCCAGGTGCTCACCATTAGCTGACCTTGATAGTCAGAGTCAATCAAGCCAACCAGATTCCCTAAAACGATGCCATGTTTATGCCCTAGTCCTGAGCGCGGCAAAATAAATGCTGCATAGCGAGGATCTTCTACGAAGATGGCTAGACCTGAGGGTATTAGGACTGTTTGGCCTGGAGCAATCTCCATGGTTGCATCAATGCATGCCCTTAGATCTAGTCCAGCACTTCCCGGTGTCCCATAAGTAGGCAACTGATCGCGCATACGTTCATCGAGAATTTTGACTTGAAGGGATTGCATGGAATGTCCTAAAACAGGGAGGGGTGAATTTATATTTTCTTAGCAACTAGCTGAATCAGTTGACGCGCTAAGTGCAGCTTTTCCGCTTGAGCGATTTTTTTACTACCGCTATCATCGATGACGATGAGTTGATTGGTATCACTACCAAAAGTATCTGGACCAATATTACCCACAATCATTGGAATGCCTTTGCGCTGACGTTTGTCATTAGCATGTTTTTCAAGATCAGTTGATTCAGCAGCAAAGCCTACGCAGTAGGGGTAAGACTTGCCACCTTTAAACTTCACTGTCTTGGCAACATCTTGAAGAATATCTGGGTTAGCAACAAATTCAATGCTTGGCGCTTCTTTACCTTGGCGCTTCAGTTTTTCTTTGGCCGGCTTTGCAATACCCCAGTCGGCAACAGCGGCGACTGCAAAGAACACATCACAATCTGTAGCAGCTAAAGTTGCCGTGTGCATTTCTTTGGCGCTCACGATGTTCGTACGAATAATCTTTCCAGTGGCTTCTAGTGGTGTAGAGAGTTCGCAAGGACCTGCAATTAGGTGTACTTGCGCGCCAGCCTCTAAAGCGGCTCTAGCAATCGCAAAGCCCATCTTGCCAGAGCTATGGTTAGTAATTCCGCGCACTGGATCAATCGCTTCAAAGGTTGGGCCAGCAGTGATTAATACTTTTTTACCGGTTAAAACTTTCTTCTGAAAAAAAGCAATTACTTGCTCTGCAATTTCATGGGGTTCGAGCATTCTGCCCATACCAACTTCACCACAGGCTTGTGTGCCGCTAGCAGGCCCTAGTAATACGGACCCATCGTCTTGAAGGCGCTGTACGCTTCTCTGCGTAGCGGCATGCTCCCACATTTGTTTATTCATCGCTGGGGCAAGGAGGAGCGGACAATCTCTTGCTAGGCATAGTGTGCTGAGCAAATCATCTGCTAAGCCTAAAGAAAGTTTTGCCATGAGATCAGCGCTGCTGGGTGCAATCAAAATAATATCGGCAGAGCGCGATAACTCAATATGGGCCATATTGTTTGCAATACTGCTATCCCATTGACTTGTAAAAACAGGGTTACCAGTGAGAGCCTGCATTGTTACGGGCGTCACAAATTGTTGCGCAGCCTGCGTCATGACGACTTGGACAGAGGCACCTTCTTGCATTAAGAGTCGCGCAAGTTCTGGCGTCTTATAAGCGGCAATGCCACCAGAGATGCCGAGAACGATTTTCTTATTTAAAAGTGATTGCATGGCGCCAGCTTAATGGGATTGGGCAGATTTGCCAAATGACTTGCGTAATTCACCCCAAATAATGAGGGCGGCGCCAATACAAATAGCGCTATCGGCAACATTAAAGGCGGGCCAGTGCCAGTTCGCGTAATGTAGGTCGATAAAGTCAACAACGGCTCCGTACATGATTCGATCTAAGACGTTGCCTAGAGCGCCGCCTAAAATCAAGCTCAGGGCTATACATAGCAGCTTGTCGCTCAGACTTTTGCGTAATAAGTAAATGATGTAAACGCACGCAACTAAACCGAGAATAATGAAGAACCAACGTTGCCAACCTGAGCCCTGCGCCAGAAAAGAAAAAGCGGCACCAGGATTAAAGAGTAGTAGCCAATTGAAAAAAGGAAGCACAGGCTCGGGAACCCCCATTTGTAAATTGCTTAATGCTGACCACTTGCTTAGCTGGTCTAAGAGCAAAGTGGTGGTGGCAACAGCCAGATAGCGAAGTAATCTGAGGTTCATATAGCCCTGCGTTTAAGCAAACAAGCGATGGTCGCCGTCACCAAAGAGATTGCTAATACAGCGACCGCAAAGTTCTGGGTGATTAGCATTGGCACCGACATCTTTGGTGTGATGCCAGCAACGTCCACATTTTTTGTATTGACTGCTACGCACAAAGACTTCTAAGCCATCCTTGCTAAGTTCAATATTGGCGCTTGAGGTAATCGTGACAAAGCGCAAATCATCTTCTAGGGAATGCAGGATGGCAAAATCAACATCATCTAATTTGATGGTGAGCTCTGCTTGGAGGGATGAACCAACATGACCTGCTTCCCGTTCTAGCTCAATAGCTTTAGTGACTTCAGAACGGATCTCACGAATGCGATTCCACTTTGCAAGCAATTCATCGGCATGGGGGATTGCTGGTAATGTGCCGAACTCTTCCATGAAGATAGATTCAGATGGTTTGCTGCTTGAGCCGTGTGGGAATGATTGCCATGCTTCCTCCGCAGTGAAGGACAGGAATGGAGATAACCATTTCAAGAGATTGCGCGTGATATGAAAGAGGGCATTTTGAGCCGCTCTACGATCGGGAGAATTAGGTGCGCTGGTATAGAGACGGTCTTTGAGAATATCTAAATAGAAACCACCCAAATCTTCTGAGCAGAAGGACAGCATGCGTGCTACTGCTGGATGAAATTCATAGGCCTTGTAATGCGCCTCAACATCACTTTGAATTTGATTAGCTAGCGCAACAGCATAACGGTCGATTTCTAACCATTGATCAGTGGGCATAGAATCTTTGCTAGGATCAAAATCAGAAAGATTGGCGAGCAAGAAGCGCAAAGTATTACGAATGCGGCGATAGCTCTCGGTAACGCGCTTGAGAATCTCATCAGAGATAGTCATCTCCCCTGAGTAGTCGGTTGAGGCCACCCAGAGGCGAATGATTTCAGCACCGAGCTTGTCGGCTACTTGTTGCGGTGCGATCACATTGCCAACGGATTTACTCATCTTGCGACCTTGGCCATCAACGGTAAAGCCATGGGTCAGAAGTGCTTTGTAGGGCGGTTTACCATCAAGCATGGCGCCTGTGAGCAGGGAGGAGTGAAACCAGCCGCGGTGTTGGTCTGAGCCTTCGAGATATAAGTCAGCCAAGCGACCATTTGGTGTTTCGGCATCAGCCGTTAGCAATTGATCGCGATGTGAGCCACGAATCACATGCCAGTGGGTTGTTCCTGAATCAAACCAAACGTCTAGGGTGTCACGATTCTTTTCGTATTGAGCAGCCTCTTCTCCAAGCAACTCTGAAACTTCAAGTTGTTGCCATGCTTCAATACCGCCTTTTTCTACTCGCTGAGCAACTTCTTCAAGTAGCTCTACGGTACGCGGATGTGGATCGCCAGTTTCCTTGTGCACAAAAAAAGCCATCGGTACACCCCACTGGCGTTGACGTGACAAGGTCCAATCAGGGCGATTGGCGATCATGCTATGCAAGCGTTGCTTACCCCAGGCTGGAAAAAACTCAGTGCTATCAATGCCAGCTAAGGCAGTTTCGCGCAGACTGGCTTTACCATCGGAGGGCTTCTTATCCATACTCGCAAACCACTGTGAGGTAGCGCGATAAATAATAGGTGACTTATGACGCCAACAATGCATGTACGAGTGGGTATACGTTTTATCGCGTAACAGACTTCCAGCTTCACGCATTGCTTCCACAATCTTGGGATTGGCTTTCCAAATATATTCGTTGGCAAAAAGTGGTAACCAAGAGGCATATACGCCATTGCCCATCACGGGATTTAGGATATCTTTGTCTGCCAGCTTGTTGGCTTTGCAAGACTTAAAGTCCTCTTCGCCATAGGCAGGTGCAGAGTGAACGATGCCAGTACCAGTATCGAGCGTGACATATTCAGCAGGATAGATTGGTGAAAGACGCTGATAGCCTTCATGCAATGATGCGAGTGGATGCCAAAAGGAGATATTGGCCAATTGTGCGCCTTGGCAAGTAGCTATTACCTTACCTTCGAGACCATAGTCTTGTATGCAAGTTTCTACACGATCTTTTGCCAGAATTAATAACTTATCACCAACATCAACCAAAGCGTAAGTCAGTTCCGGATGAACGTTCATGGCCTGGTTAGCAGGAATAGTCCAAGGTGTCGTTGTCCAGATCACAATCTGACCTGGCTTATTTGGAAGCTCAGGAAGTCCAAATGCTTTTGCGAGTTGCGGGCGCTGCGCATCATCAAATGCGAAACCGACATCGACTGTTGGATCGGTCTTATCTTGATATTCCACTTCAGCTTCTGCGAGTGCTGAGCCACAGTCAAAACACCAGTTCACAGGTTTTAGGCCACGAAATACATACCCCTTTTCCCAGATCTTGCCCAGGGCGCGGATTTCATCGGCCTCATTACGATAGTTCATGGTGAGATAGGGATTATTCCAGTCACCTAAGACACCTAGGCGCTCAAAGTCTTTCTTCTGTTTATCTACCTGTACTTGGGCATAGGAGCGAGCTTTGGCTTGCACTTCTGCAGTCGGTAGATTCTTCCCAAATTGTTTTTCAATCTGAATTTCAATCGGCATCCCATGACAATCCCAGCCTGGGACATAGACTGAGTCATACCCCATCAGCCAACGCGACTTCACAATGATGTCTTTGAGAATTTTATTCACTGCATGACCAATATGAATATCACCGTTCGCATAGGGGGGGCCATCATGCAAGATGAACTTGGGTTGCTTGGCATGCGCAGCCCGAATTTTTTCATAGAGCTTATTTTTTTGCCACTGAGTGACCCATTGCGGTTCACGTTTGGCTAGATCTCCCCGCATTGGGAATGAGGTGTCTAGTAGGTTGACGGGGTAAGAGTTTTCTTTTTCAGACATAAGCTTTTTTCTGGAAATAATTTCTGGCGTGCTTTGCATCAGATGCAATCGCATTTTTTAGAGTTTCGAGGTCATCATACTTTGCCTCGTCACGAATTTTTTCTAAGAGCTCAACGGTAATAATTTTTCCGTATACGTCTTCTTGATAATCAAAGATATGTGTCTCCAGCAGAACTCGACCTTCATCTTCTACAGTAGGCCTAACGCCTAGGCTGGCTACGGCTGGTAAAGGTTTGTCAGCTAGACCAATGACCTGTGCAGTGAAGATTCCAGTCGTCGCTGGTTTGCGATGATGCAAATGGTTAGCAACAGCCAAGTTCAAAGTAGGAAAGCCAAGTTGCCGACCGAGTTGTCGCCCATGAATCACGTGACCAGAAATTCCATAAGGACGACCTAATAATTTTTCAGCTTGATTCATATCGCC
>CALQED020000029.1 GCA_943329505.2 Polynucleobacter meluiroseus
AAAGGCTTGCCCGGTTCAGACAAAGCAGCACGATCCATGATTTCAGATGCACCTAATTTTTTCAAATACTCTGCCTCTGCCATCCGACCCGTACTAGCAACAACCTTAAATCCGAGCTTACTGAGCAAGGTGATCGCAAAACTCCCCACACCGCCCGCGGCACCAGTCACCAAAACCTCGCCATCGCTTGGCTTGAGGCCGTGTTTTTGCAAAGCCATGACACAAAGCATCGCGGTATAGCCAGCGGTCCCAATCGCTAAAGCCTGTTTAGCAGTAAATCCTTTGGGTAAGGGAATGAGCCACTCGGCCTTGACCCGGGCCTGTTGAGCCAATCCACCCCAATGTCCTTCGCCTACCCCCCAGCCATTCAAAAGCACCATATCCCCCGCCTTAAATTCAGGGGTAGCGCTTTCAATCACTTCGCCGGCAAAATCGATTCCAGGGACCATCGGGAAACTACGTACTACCGGGCTTTTGCCTGTAATAGCAAGGCCATCCTTGTAATTGAGGGTGGAATACAGAACCTTCACTCTCACATCCCCCTCAGGAAGATTAGTCTCATCTGCCAGGCCCAGTTCGGCCCGATAACCTTGTTCGTCTTTATTGATCAATATTGCTTTAAACATACTTCTTCCTTTTCAAACGAGGCAATTCCTCGCAGCTTTTGCTTAATAGGTTTATCCTAACGAGCATTGCTGATTATGGGGGCTTCCATGAAAAAAATTCTACTATTAACTGCACTTTCTGGCTCATTACTATCTGGGTGCTATTCCACTCAAATTAATATGTCCATGGGAAATATGCGCCTGATCACCTCTAGCGCTAGCCCGCAGGATGTCATGGATTTTGCAAGCAAGACTTGTAAGAGCGATTTTTATGAAGGCGCAAGCTTATTATCTAAAGCCGGCAAAGAGTATCGTTTTAAGTGTGTGTAGGCGGAAGAAAACGAAGTATTAAATCCAATCCCAGGCACAACAATTACTACCGAGTCCAAAGCAGCTGCAAAGTAAGTCGTTGATGGCCCCATTTACTTCGCAAGAACTTCGCAAAGGATTTGCGTCTTTCGCGACTGGGGTCACTGTAATCACCTGCACAGATGAGGATCAAAAACCTCATGGCATTACGATTAGCTCTTTCAACACTGTATCTCTAGAGCCTCCACTGATCTTGTGGAGCCTCAAGCAACAATCCCGTCTGATGCCATGGGTTGAGGTTGGTAAGCGACATCTGATTCATGTCCTAGAGCGCTCTCAAGAAGGCCTAGCAATGCACTTTGCTAATGTGAAATTAGATCAATTTGCTGGTATCGACCTCAAAATTACCGATAGCGGTCTAACGCTCATTGAGCACTGCGTTGCGTATTACGAGTGTGAAACTGTTTCCGTTCATGTTGGCGGCGATCACCATATTATTGTTGCTAAAGTCATCAATCTAAAGAATCATCCAGAAAAAGAGCCGCTGATTTTTGCCCGCAGTCAATTTGTCGGCCTTGATATGATGGAAATAAAAGCTAGCCAATAGCCAATATCACTTATAAGGAAATATCATGATGCGCTTATGGGGTCGTAAAAGTTCCATTAATGTTCAAAAAGTATTATGGTGTCTCGCCGATCTGGGGCTGAAAGAAGGCGCTGATTTTGAAAGAATTGATGCAGGACTTCAATTTGGCATCGTTCGTTCACCTGAATTCTTAAAACTCAATCCCAACGGGCTTGTTCCCGCACTAGAAGATCAAGATCTGGTTCTATGGGAATCCAATACCATACTGCGTTACCTAGCCTCACAGCACGATAAAAATAAACACTTTCCATCAGACATCAAATCTCAGTATGGCTCTGAAAAATGGATGGACTGGCAAGTGGGAACGCTCTGGCCTGCTTTGCGTCCTGCATTCCTCGGGCTGACTAGAGTTCCAGAGTCTGAGCGTGATTACCCTGCAATACAAAAAGCATATCAAGAGGCCAATCAATTATTTTCCTTGCTTGATCAAACCTTAGCATCACAAGCATATTGCTCTGGCAAGCAATTTAATATTGGCGATATTGTTTTGGCTTTATGTGTACACCGATGGATGTTGCTAAATGAGTCTTTTGCCAAACAAACTGGCTCACGCGCTGATCTCAAAAATATTGAACGCTGGTTAACCCAAATTAAAGCAGAAACACACTTTCAAGAATTTGCAGAGAAAGAGCTCAATATCATTAGCAAGTGATATTGAGTCGTCATATTTTCTACTATCCCTGTTTAAATTTTTTCTGGTGATGATCAGCGCCGATGAAGAGGTACATGGCAGGCACGACGAATAAAGTAAACAAGGTGCCAATCGACAAGCCAGTAAAGATCACCAATCCCATGGATTGACGGCCTGCAGCACCAGCTCCAGAAGCAATTACCAGTGGCACTACACCTAAAACCATTGCGGCAGTCGTCATCAATATAGGCCTTAAACGAACGCTGCTAGCCTCTACAATCGCATCTAATTTGCTTCGTCCTGCCTCTTGTAACTCATTAGCAAATTCCACAATCAAAATACCGTGTTTGCTAATCAAGCCCATCAAGGTGACCAGCCCAACCTGCGTATACACATTTAAGGTTGTGAAGCCAAGATTGATAAATATCAAAGCGCCAAAGAGTGCCAAGGGTACAGATACCAAAATCACAATGGGGTCACGGAAGCTTTCAAACTGTGCAGCCAGAACCAAAAATACAATTAAGATAGCAAAAAACATTGTGACTAAGAACCCGCCTGACTCAGCCATAAACTGACGCGAAGGCCCGGCATAGTCCATGGTGTAGCCATTAGGAGCAACTTCTTTTAGAGCTTGTCGCATAAACTCCAACACATCAGCCTGCGAAATAAATGGTGTACTCACCCCAGAAATCGTTGCTGAGTTCAGTTGCTGGAAGTGATTAATAGACTGAGGCACTACTCTTTGTTTAATGCTAGCAATCGTCCGCGCTTGAATCATCGCGCCACTGGGAGTGCGAATGTAGTAATCCAAGATCTGATCCGGATTTAAGCGATCAACCTGTTTGACTTGGGGGATGACTTTATAAGAACGGCCAGCAACAGAAAAGTAATTAACATATCCACCGCCTAAAGCCGCAGATAAAGCAGAACCTACCTGTTGCTGTGTCATCCCTAAAGCTGCAACTTTCTCTCGATCAATCACCAGGACATCTTGTGGCTTATCAATTTTCAAATCAGAATCTACGAAGAAGAAGTTACCGCTTCGACGGGCTTTATCCAAGACGGCTTGCGATACCTCATTTAACTGCTCATAAGACTCTGTCGTATTAATAACAACTTGAACTGGTAAGCCTTGGGCGCCTGGTAAGGCCGGAAACTGAAATGCAGCCACCCGAACGCCTGCAATCGTATTCCATTTTTGCTGCATATCTTGCTGGAACTTCGTGGCATTGCGACTGCGCTCTGTCCAATCTTTCAGCAAGATTCCACCGAAGCTAGAGGTTGGGCTAGTGATCTGAAACGCTTGCTCATACTCTGGTTCAGCAGCAGCAATCGCATAAATTTGATCTGCATAAGTTTGCATCTGATTGACTGTGCTATTAGGAGGGCCAGATGCCTGCATCAACACAATCCCTTGATCTTCAGTGGGAGCGAGCTCTGCACGAGACGTGGCATATAAATAAGCAACACCAAACAATAAGATAGCTCCCATCACAATGATGACTTGCCAGGTGCTTAGTAAATCTCGCAATGTTGTTTGATAACTGTGATGTAATTTTTCAAAAATGTGGTCAATTTTTTGAACAAATGCAGAAGCTTCTTGTTCTTGGGTAAAAATACGCGAGCACATCATGGGCGATAAAGTAAGGGCAATCAAACCCGATACAGCAACTGCACTAGCTAATGTAAAAGCAAACTCTGTAAATAGCGCACCAGTTAATCCACCCTGAAAACCAATTGGGATATATACCGCAATCAATACAACGGTCATTGCCAAAATTGGGCTACCTAGCTCACGAGCAGCAATCAATGAAGCTTCTAGAGGTGACTTGCCTTCTTTCATATGCCTATCAACGTTTTCAACTACGATGATGGCGTCATCAACAACCAAACCAATTGCCAAGACTAGAGCGAGGAGCGTTAGTAGGTTGATGGAATAACCCAGCACTTGCATCAAAAAGAAAGTGCCAATTAAGGATAGGGGCATCGCAATCACGGGAACAGCAACTGCACGTGCGCTGCCTAGGAAAAGATAAATCACCAAGGTCACAATCACCAATGCCTCGATTAAAGTAAATATTACTTCATCAATCGAGCTAGTAATAAATTCGGTTGAGTCATAAACAATCTTGCCGTTCATGCCAATCGGCAGTTGCTTTTGTAGATCAGGTACCGCATCTCTAACGCGTTGTGCAACATCTAATAGATTGGCCTGTGGAGCAACCTTGATGCCAATAAATACGGACTGCTTGCCACTAAAGGCAACATTGGTGTTGTAGTCCTCAGACCCCAAAGAGACATTAGCAACCTGATCAAGATAGACGATATTGATACCATCTTTTTTAACAACCAGCTTACGGAACTCATCAAGAGTATGAAGATCAGTACCGGCTACCAAGTCCACAGAAACCATATCGCCCTTGGTGCTGCCTACTGCCGATAAATAATTATTAGCAGACATTGCGCTGTACACATCATCTGCACCAACCCCTAGGCCAGCCATCTTTTCGCGGTCTAACCAAGCCCGTAAGGCAAACTTTCTACCACCAATGATTTCAGCATTTTGGACGCCCTGTATAGAGTCGAGCTTTGGCTTGACCACCCTCAATAAGTAATCAGTGATTGCATTATTCGGTAGCTGATCGCTATAAAAGCCCATATACATCGCAGCAGTAGATTGACCCACCTGCACTGTCAAAACAGGTTGCTGTGCCTGCGGAGGCAATTGATTTTTAACCGCGCTAATTTGTGTCTGAATCTGCGTCAACGCTGCATTTGAGTCATAGTTCAACTTCAACGTAGCGATGATGGTAGATATGCCGCTAATACTGGCTGATGACAGATAGTCAATACCTTGGGCCTGGGCTATAGAAGCTTCAAGTGGTTGTGTGATGAAGCCAGCAATCGTTTCAGGATCAGCACCATAGTAGGCAGTAGTGATCGTAACAATGGCATTTTGGGTTTGAGGGTACTGATTAACAGGCAGCGATCCAATGGCCTTCAAACCAAATACCAACACCAGCGCACTCACCACGAGCGAGAGCACTGGCCTACGGATGAATATGTCGGTCCAATTCATTAACTACCTATTCCTGCGGCTTAGGGTCAGGTGAATTTGCAGGCAGCACCTTGTTATTAATAATTAACGGTGTGCCATTCTTTAATTTCAGTTGCCCGCTAGTTACCACCGTATCACCTTCATTAATGCCTTTGAGAATAGCTACTTGATCGCCACGAGTACTGCCGGTAGTGACAAATACTTGCTGTGCTTCGAGGGCGGGCTTACCTTGCTTATCTTTCTTACCGCTATCTTTAGCAATAAAGACGGTTGAACCATATGGGTTATAGGTCACTGCGGTTTGTGGCAGGGTTAATAATTTCACTTGGTCGCCAAGCTTAATATTCACATTCGCAAACATCCCCGGTAAAACTTTCTTATCTGGATTGGCTATCTGCGCCTCAATTTGAATATTACGAGTATTCGTATCGACCTTAGGACTCACTGCAGTAATCTTGCCCACAAAATTGGCACCCTTAAATGCATCTGTAGCAACCACCACATCTTGGCCAACTTGAATTTGCTCGGCATTGCTTTGTGGCAAGGTGAAGTCTACAAAAATAGGATCCAATGTCTGTAGTGTTAATAATTTATCGCCTGAATTGACGTACTGGCCAGGATTAATAGAGACAATGCCAACACGTCCACTAAATGGCGCCTTCAGATTTTTCTTCGCGACCAATGCGATTTGTGCTTCGACTTGAGCTTGCTTAGATTTTGCATCTGCTTTACTGGTATCAAACACATTCGTGCTGATTGCCTGAATGGCAAGCTGCTGTTTATCGCGCTCATTAATAACCTTAGCAAGATCTGCCATCGCCTTTAAGGAATTGAGTTGGGCGACATCAGATGCATCATTAAGTTTAATGAGTAATTCACCTTGTTTTACATCTTGACCAGACTTAATGGGGACGGTTTGTACAAGACCAGCGATCTCTGTACTCAACTCAACGCCCCTGAAAGCTCTTACATTACCCACGCTAGTCAATTGTGGCTGCCATTCTGATGTAGCCACCACGATCGTAGAAACGGTTGCCGGCGGCAAACCCATCCCCGAGATGAAATGATTAAACATGAATGTTTTAAATTGATTAAATGCAAAAATTAAACCGAGTAATAAGAAAACCCCGCACAACATGATCGTCATGCGACGTTGTAGCGGCTCCATTGCCATGAGCTTGGCATGCGCCTTAGTGCCGCGCCACTTAGTGCCTATGCGTCCGAAGAAAGCTTTTGTCTTTTCCCAAAATGCGATCGCCTTCTCACGCAATTTCCATTGCTCAGTCTTGAGTTTTATCCATGCCCATAAAGCAAGAATGGCATTAGTGAGTTTGCTCTTAATTTTTTCCAGAAGTTTCATTTTGATCTTTATTCGCTATGGCTTTTGGTTTGAAAGCGGGGCCTTCACGATTCCACCAGCCGCCGCCTAGTGCTGTAAATAATGCTGCTGTATCGGAAAATCGCGTTGCTTGTGCAGCCACAGATTTCACTTTTGCTTGTTGATATTGATTTTGATAATAGAGCACTGCTAAATAACTAGCTGTACCTAACTTGTACTGTTGCTGAATGAGGTCCAGAGTTTCATAGGCATAGCGTTCCGCATCAGAAGCTGCTTTTAGCGCCTCCGCACCGGTTTCCAGTGCACGTAATGCATTGGCAACTTCCTGAAATGCATTTAAGACGGTCGCCTGATACTGGAAAGCTGCCTGCTCATAATTGGCAATGGCCCCACGACGCTGAGCTAATAATTGTCCACCTTGAAATAAAGGCTGCAAGATGCCTCCGCCGATAGCCCACAAAGCCGAGTTAGGTCCAAATAAAGCTGCGGAAGTTAGCGCTGCAGAGCCAATAGATCCCGTGATATTAAATTGGGGCAATAGATTGGCAGTAGCAACCCCCACAAAAGCATTCTGTGCTTTTAATTGGGCCTCAGCAGCACGTACATCAGGGCGCTGACGTACCAAGCTTGATGGCACTGAAAGCGGGAGTTGTTTTGGCAGGTGTAATTTAGTGAGATCAAACCGAGTGATGCTAGCGTTACTAGGCAATTCACCCACTAAGACTGCTAGTTGGTTGCGCGCGAATGCCAGATTTCGCTCGTAGTTAAAGAGGTCTACCTGTGATGTTGAAACCAAAGTGCGTTGGGATGTAACGTCTACTTTTGATACTGTACCGATCACTAATTGTTTTTCAGTAACTTCAGCAAGATTGGTTTGTGCTCTGAGAATTTCTTCGGTAGCTTGCATTTGTGCTCGCAATGCCGCCTCTTTCACAGCGCTAGTGACAACGTTAGCTGTTAAAGAAAGGTAAGCGCCTTCTAACTGATATTGCGCTACTTCTGCCTGAGCCCTAGCACCCTCAACTGCACGGCGCGCACCTCCAAACACATCTAGTTTGTAGCTAACGTTTACTGAAGTGTTATAGAGGTTATAGGTATCAGATCCGTAGGGCAGTCCATAGATTGCTGAAGGCTGAAGCTGTCGAGTGGCAGCGCCACCAAGGCTGACTGCTGGAAAATATTGACCGCCAATTTGTGCGTTGACGTTTTCTTGAGCGGCACGCAATGCAGCATCAGCAGCCCCTAAATTAGGATTTTGCTCTAGGGCTTTTTTAATCAAAGCGTCAAGCTCAGGAGATTTGTATAACTCCCACCACTGCGCCTCTATATCAGCGCCCTCGACAAATTCCTGATCAGTGCCACCAGGAACACCAGGAGCAGTAGTCAGTTTTTTGCTTAAAGGGCCTTCGGTATAGGAAGAAGTTTTGGGTGCTGCTGGCTGCTTGAAGTCCGGACCCACTGCACATGCAGAAAGCATGCCTGCGCAAATCAGCGTAAGCAAATGGACACTTGGGAAGGGGGGTGCTTTCGACAGAAACATGAATTGCTACAAATATCCTCTTTTACATGAGATATTTGAACACAAAAACGGTGCCAGGGCTTCGTAAAGCTCTGATTTATCTAACTTAATTTACATACACGTTTTGATATAAGTCAAGCTTGTAACTTTATTCGACTGTCACGCTCTTTGCTAAGTTTCTTGGCTTATCAACATCAGTGCCACGGGCACAGGCGGTGTGATACGCCAACAATTGAAGAGGAACAACGTGCAAGATCGGTGAAAGCTTGCCGTAATGTTCTGGCAAGCGAATGACGTTAATGCCATCGCTACTGATGATCTCAGTATCTTGATCAGCGAAAACATATAACTTTCCACCACGTGCTTTAACCTCTTGCATATTAGATTTCAACTTCTCTAATAGATCATCTTTAGGCGCAACTGTGACCACCGGCATCTTATCGGTGACTAAAGCTAGCGGCCCATGCTTTAACTCACCAGCAGGATAGGCCTCCGCATGAATATAAGAAATCTCTTTTAATTTCAATGCGCCTTCAAGCGCTATTGGGTAATGCATGCCACGACCTAAGAAGAGCGCATTCTCACACTTAGAAAATGCATTACTCCAAGCAATAATTTGCGGCTCAAGGGCTAGTACCGCATGCAATGCTTTTGGCAAATGGCGTAATTCGCGGAGAAGCTCTTTCTCTTTTTCAAGAGAAACTTTTCCGGCCCGCTTCGCAATAGAAACAGCCAAAAGATAGAGTGCTAATAATTGAGTTGTAAAGGCTTTAGTCGATGCAACACCAATTTCTGTGCCCGCTTTCGTTAAGAAGTGCCAATCGGTTTCACGAACCATTGCACTACTTGCAACGTTGCAGATCGCCAAAGTATATTGATGGCCAAGAGCCTTGGCATGACGTAAGGCTGCCAAAGTATCAGCTGTCTCACCTGACTGTGAGACTACGACGATTAAAGCCTTGGGATTTGGCACCGTTGTCCGATAGCGATATTCGCTAGCGATTTCAACCTGCGTAGGAATACCTGCAATATCTTCCAACCAATACTTGGCAACGCAAGCTGAGTAGTAGCTTGTGCCACAGGCCAATATCAACACTTGATCGAATGCTTTCCAGCCTTCTGCATTCGCGGCAAATAATTCTGGGCCAAATGAAGCAATATTTGCCAGGGTATCGCCAATCGCCCTAGGTTGCTCAAAGATCTCTTTTTGCATGAAATGCTGATAAGGCCCAAGATCAACAGAGTCGGCCTGTGCCGGCATTGGCTTACGATCGCGCTCTATAGATTTACCAGCCTGATCAATCACTTCAACGCTGTTTGCCTGCAAGATCGCAATATCGCCCTCCTCCAAATACATCATTGAGTGAGCGCGTCCTGCTAATGCCAAAGCATCTGATGCGAGGAAATTTTCTTTATCTCCAAGTGCCACCACTAAAGGTGATCCTACGCGAGCTCCAACTAATGTTTTAGGGTTATCTTGCGCAATTACGCCGATTGCATAAGCACCATGCAGCTTAGGCAAAACTACCCTCACAGATTGGGCAATATCTTTCTGGCTAGTACTCACGTAATGCTGATGTATTAAATGCGCAATCACTTCTGTGTCAGTCTCGGAAGTAAAGACGTAGCCAGCGGCTATTAACTCTATACGAAGCGCCTCGTAGTTTTCAATAATCCCGTTGTGAACAACCGCAACGAGCCCATCAGAAATATGGGGATGCGCATTTTGCGTATCTGGCTTGCCGTGGGTTGCCCACCGCGTGTGTGCAATACCTAAAGTGCCACGAAAGTCTTTACCTTGTTCAGCAAGCTCAGAAACACGCGCAGTAGTTCGAGCTCTTTCAATCGGATGCTGAGCATCATCAGCATTAATGA
>CALQED020000030.1 GCA_943329505.2 Polynucleobacter meluiroseus
GCCGGAATGCGTCACATCAATGAAGGTCTGATTGATAGAGCTATGCTAGAAAACGAGGTTTGCATATGACGTTAAGCAAACAGTCTCAATTGGATTTTGCACAACAATTGCTCACACTACTCAATGCTGGATTGGCCCTTTTAAACGCACTTGAGCTCATTCAGTCTTCAGTACGAAAGGATTGGCAACACTGGCTTCAAGCTGTTCAAGTTCATTTAAGAAAAGGCAATAGTTTTTCTCAAAGCCTGATTGCCCAAGGCAATTTATTTTCTATGGATTTCATGAATCTTATTCGAGTCAGTGAACGAACTGGAGATATTGAGCTTGCTCTCAAAACTATTTGCCATCAACTGGAAGCCGAAATTGAATTAAAACGTAAGCTACAACAAGCGCTCAGCTACCCCATTGTTACCTTAAGTAGCTCTATTCTATTGGTCATTGTCATGATGATTTGGGTAGTGCCCGTCTTTAAAGATGTCTTTGAACATTTTCAGGCGGAGCTGCCGCTGCCAACGAAAGCGCTCATTCAAACCTCCTCCATCATTACCCAATTCTTTATAGAAATCTGTGCTGGTCTTATCGTCGGGATTTTCATATCCTTTCTATCTTGGATGAAATCAGCCCACTTACAAAAAAAGTGTGATCAATGGAGCTTTCGCATTCCATTAATAGGGAAATTATTTCGCTTATCAGCCCTAGCTTACTGGTGCAGAACCTTAGGTCACCTACTGGAGTCTGGATTACCCCTACCAGATGCGCTTCGTGTTACCGCACAGTCCTCCAATCATTGGCTCAGCCATAATCTCAGTGCAGAAGTTTTTAAACACTTAGCCAGAGGATGGCCTTTGGGTAAAGCTTTGGAAAAGGCTGACCCTCGCAATGGTTTTTTTGATTCTGAAACCTTGCAATTGCTACATATTGCATCTGAAAGTGGCTTTCTTGCGCAAATGCTTGGCAAACGCGCCAATAGCCTGAGCGCTCAACTCAGTAATCGGCTTAATCATCTCAGCCAAACTTTGGAGCCTTTGCTTATTATTGTGGTTGGCATCATTATTGGTGGACTAGTCATCATCTTGTATCTACCGATATTTAACTTGGGACAGATCGTTTGATGGGCTCTTTAACGACGATAGGTATGCTGCAAATCTTGCTGATACTGGCATTGGTCTACTTAGCTTACATTGATCTGCGAACTTTTCGACTGCCAGATGCAATAACAATTCCCATGATGACTGCTGGGCTACTCTTTAACTATTTCCCGAATTTAGGATTAACCAGTTTTTCAAATGCACTCACAGGTGCGATCCTTGGGTATACCTCTTTATGGGGTCTTAATATCATGTACCGCTGGGTTAAAAAGCAACATGGGATTGGCATGGGGGATGCCAAACTATTGGCCGCTCTTGGAGCATGGTTTGGTGCTAGTGCCCTGCCTGAGCTTCTATTCATAGCCTCGATAGGCGGCTTAGTTGGAGGGCTTATCTGGCTTCGATTCCAAAAACAATCGATCCGTACAGCTTTTCCTTTTGGACCATTTCTTGCTATTGCTGGCATCATTGAGTTGTTATGGCCACAGATACTTCAAACCTATATTCAGAGCCCTCTGATCTAAGCGGACTCAAGGGGTGTATTCCCCTAGTTGGCTTAACCGGAGGCATTGGATCAGGTAAAACCGCTGTCAGCGATGCATTAGGAAAGTTGGGTGCCGGTATCGTGGATACCGATCTGATTGCCCATCAAATTACAGCTGCCCATGGGGTTGCCATGCCTGCGATCCAAAAGCAATTTGGTGCTCAATATCTTGACTCAAGCGGGTCATTAGATAGAGCGAAGATGCGCGCCCTAGTCTTTGCTAAGCCAGAGGCCAGAAAAGCGTTAGAAGAAATCACCCATCCCCTCATCCGGCAGGAGACTTTCAATCAAGCCCAGCAATTGTTTGCTAAGGGCGTACCTTACTTAGTGTTTGTGGTCCCACTCCTAGTTGAATCAGGCTCTTGGCAAGACCTGATTGATTATTTAGTGGTTGTAGACTGCCCTGAAGAGGTCCAAATTACCAGAGTGATGCAGCGCAGCAAGCTTGCTCGAGCCGAAGTAGAGGGCATCCTGCAGGCCCAAGCATCCAGAAAAGATCGTCTAGCTTGCGCAGATCTTGTGATTGAAAATCAAGGTAGCCTTGCGGAGTTAGACGCTAAAGTCAACCAGTTGCACCAAAAAATCTTACAGATTAAGAAAGAACAACTCAGTTCGTCATAGAATATGGGCTTGTGATTGTCTACGAATACCCCTTTAACGAATTAGTTCGAAGCATGCTTCGACTGGAGTATTTGTTCGCCCGCTTCAATCACTTTACTCGCTCGGATGATCCAGAACTTCATCACAATGCGATCTCTATTTTGTTTGATCTGGGCGACATTGGTGCACGCGGTGATATTAAATCACTCCTGTTAAAAGAGTTTGAACGTCAAAAGTATGCGCTCAATGGACTCAAGTCCTCTCAAAAAGTAGATCAAGAAGCGCTTACTCAAACACTCGTAGAAATTGATGGCGTTGCTAGCAAGATTAATCAATCTACCGGCAGACCAAACTTAGTTATTTCAGAAAGCGAATGGCTTAACAGTATTCGGACGCGCTTAAATATTCCAGGCGGTACTAGTCCAATTGATTTGCCTAGTTATCATGCTTGGAAAAATAGTCCGTCTACCGAACGTCGTAAGTTATTGGAAAATTTTTCTCATCCACTGTTACCCTGGCAAGATGCGTGCCAATTATTCTTACGCTTGCTGCGCCAATCAGGTGAAGCAAAAGATGTCTTAGCGCACAACGGATCATTCCAGCAAGCGCCCTCGGGTAAGGTCTATCAGCTGATGCGGATTGCAGTGGAAGACGACACCCTCTTTTCTGAAATCAGTGCCAATAAATATCTGCTATCTGTGCGCTTTTTGCAATCAGATCGGGATAAAAAAGCACAGCCGGCGAACAAGGATGTGCCCTTCAAACTAACGCTCTGCCAGTTCTAAGGTAATAAGGCGCGCAGCCTCTCTAGCATTGGCCAAGCGGCTGGTAATAGCGGTTCCACACTTGGTTTTTCTGCAGCCAGTAATTCCCAAGATAAGGCCTGACCTTCGCATCCCTTGGGTATTCCTATCCAGTCACGAATAACACTCACATGCAAACGGACGTAGGCATGTGGATAGTCATGCTCAAGAACAGTTAATTCTTCGCTGGACTGAATCTCTATTCCAAGCTCCTCTTGCAGTTCACGCTTCAGGGCCTCAAAAACAGACTCTCCTTTTTCAATCTTGCCGCCGGGAACCTCCCAATAGCCAGCATAAGGCTTACCAGCAGGTCGTTGTCCTAATAGATAGCGACCGAATTGGTCCAGCAATATTCCAGCCGCTACTTCAGTAACGGGACGATTGATTTCACTCATCAAAACCAATCCATATTAGGCATGGGAGCCAGCCCAATATTTTGCAAACTGCCACGCAACACGGCCAGAGCGAGAGCCTCGCTCCAGCGCCCAAATGAGTGCTTCTGAACGAGCCGCTTCAATTTGTTTTTCATTCAAACCAAAGTATCCCAACCAGTGAGCCACAATTGCTAAATACTCATCCTGCTTAGGTGGATAAAACGATAGCCACAAACCAAAGCGCTCTGATAAAGAAATCTTTTCCTCAACGACTTCACCAGGATGAATCTCACCATCATCACTATGGACATAACCTTCGTTATCCTTCATGTACTCAGGCAGTAAATGACGACGATTAGACGTGGCATAAATCAAAATATTGTCTACTTGAGCAGAAACTGAGCCATCTAAGGCAGATTTCATGGCCTTGTACCCTGATTCGCCTTCTTCAAAAGACAGATCGTCACAGAAAATAACGAAACGCTCCGGGCGATCAGCCAAAAGCTCGGTGATATCAGCTAAATCAGCCAAATACTCTTTTTCTACCTCGACCAAGCGTAGGCCCTGACTCGCAAACTCATGCAAACTTGCCTTAATGAGAGATGACTTTCCTGTTCCTCTTGCACCAGTCAGCAGAATATTATTGGCAGGCTTTTTTTGAATAAAGTTTTTAGTATTGTCTCGATTTGCATCACGCTGGCGATCGATATTCTTCAGATCATCAAAGGTAATATCCGATACATACTTGACTGGCTGTAAAAAACCAATGCTGCCAAAGATGCTATCGCGGCGGCGCCATCTAAATGCGGTATGTGAGCTCCACTGCTCCGGTGTTAAGGGCTTTGGTAAAAAATTTTCAAGATGGTCTAAAAGACGGTCTAATTTTTCATTCATATGGTTAATTACTTTTAAGAGCGATAGTCTGCATTAATCGAAACATAGTCATGCGATAAGTCGCAGGTCCAGATCGTTTGAGTGGCTGTACCGCGCCCCAAATCAATCTTGATGGAAATTTCCTGGGCCTGCATTACCCTTTGGCCATCTGCTTCTTGATAGCTTGGGTGACGTCCGCCATCTTTAGCAACCCAAACATCCCCGAGCCACATTTGAACGTGATTGACATCTAAATCTTTTATTCCAGCATAGCCAATAGCTGCCAAAATGCGGCCAAGATTAGGATCGCTCGCAAAGAAGGCTGTTTTTACTAATGGTGAATGCGCTACCGCCTTGGCTACGAGGCGACATTCCTCAGCAGTCTTACCTCCCACCACTTCAATAGTCATGAACTTCGTTGCGCCCTCGCCATCGCGCACAATCATTTGTGCCAGCTTTTTGGCTAGAGCAATTAAGGCATCCCGAACAATCGCGTAACTTGGGTCGCTAGTCGACTGAATTTGTACTGTTCCTTGACCAGTAGCCATAATGATGAAGGAGTCATTGGTTGATGTGTCACCATCAATAGTGATGGCATTAAACGACAGATCAGCAACCTCTTGCGTGAGATCCCCTAATAAGCCAGGAGCAAAGCCAGCGTCAGTTGCAATAAAACCCAACATGGTCGCCATATTAGGGTGAATCATCCCGGCACCTTTGCAGATGCCCGTCAATATCACCTGACCTGCTGGAGTTTGTATCGTGACAGAACTAGCCTTTGGCTGAGTATCGGTAGTCATGATTGCTTCAGCTGCATCAAACCAGTGATCCTCTCCCAAGTTCGCTATGGCTTTGGGTAGCGCGCCAATCACTTTTTGAATCGGCAAAGGCTCAAGAATCACGCCCGTTGAAAATGGCAAGACCTGTTCTGGCTTAATGTTGAGATCCTTGGCTAAAGCAGCGCAAGTTTCTAAAGCATGCTTCATGCCTTGCTCACCAGTCCCAGCATTGGCATTTCCAGTATTAACCACTAAGGCCCGAATTTCTCCATTACGCCCTGCTTGTGCTAAATGCTCTCGACAAACTTGGACAGGAGCAGCACAAAAACGATTTAAGGTAAAAACGCCGGCTACCTGTGATCCTGGGGCAAGCCGCATCACTAATATATCTTTACGATTGGCCTTCTTGATACCAGCTTCTGCGATACCCATCTCAAAACCTTTAACAGGCTTGAGATCGGCTTTTTGGGGGAGGGGCAAGTTAACGGTCATAGTCCGATAATTGTAGATGAGGTGGATTAAAAGTAGAGAGAGATATCAATTTAGCTTTTGTTGCACGGTTAGCTTAAAAATATCCAAACAAAAATGGCTCGGTAGTAGCCGAGCCATTAGATTATTAGCAAATTAGAGCAAAAGTTAAGTTAATGCGCCACAGCAATTCTTATATTTCTTACCGCTGCCACAAGAACAAGGATCGTTACGGCCAATCTTAGGTCCTGTACGAACTGGCGCAGGCAAAATGTCAATCGCTGCACCACGATCGCCAGTAGACCCAGCAACTTCCATATCGGCATCTGCATGCTGGTATTGAAGATCTTTGAGCTTTGCTAAATCTTCATTCAAGGATTCAGATGCGCGATCTAACTCACTTGCACTACGTATCTGAACTGTCATGATGCTTTTAACCACATCATTCTTAATCACATTTAGGAGTTCGGCATACAGTTCAAATGCTTCACGACGATACTCTTGCTTAGGATCTTTTTGCGCGTAACCGCGCAGGTGAATCCCTTGACGCAGATGATCTAGAGCAGCTAAGTGCTCCCGCCAATGAGTATCTACACTATAGAGCAGCACAGAGCGTTCAAAGCCTGCAAAAGACTCACGTCCAGAAAGATCAACCTTAGCGTCATAAGCTTCTTTAGCAGCTGCTAAGACGCGGTCTACGATCTCTGAGTCATCGATAGTTGCCGAACCCTCAACCCACTTCTGCAGATCGACAGTCAGACCCCATTCGTTTGCAAGTAGATGCTCAAGTCCAGGTAAATCCCACTGCTCTTCCATAGACTCCAAAGGTACATATAGGGAGCAAATAGAACGCAGTACATCCTCGCGCAAGTTAGCGATCAACTCACCAATATCTTTGCTCTCAAGCACTTCGTTTCTGAGGCGATAAGTTTCTTTACGCTGGTCATTAGAAACGTCGTCGTACTCAAGCAACTGTTTACGAATATCGAAATTTCGGCCCTCAACCTTGCGTTGGGCTGACTCGATAGAGCGCGTCACCATACCCGCTTCGATAGGCTCGCCATCGGGCATCTTCAGGCGCTCCATGACGGCGCGCAAGCGGTCACCAGCAAAAATGCGTAGTAGTGCATCGTCCAGGGAGAGATAAAAGCGTGAAGAACCTGGATCACCTTGACGACCGGAGCGTCCTCTTAGCTGATTGTCAATCCGGCGACTTTCATGGCGCTCTGTACCAATGATGTGCAAGCCACCGGCAGCCAATACTTGATCGTGAATACTTTGCCATTCATCTTGAAGCTGCCTAATCTTGGTCGATTTTTCAGCATCAGAAAGGGATTCATCGGCCTCAATATGGGCGGACTGTTTACCAACATTACCCCCAAGTACGATGTCAGTTCCACGACCAGCCATGTTGGTAGCAATCGTGACCATCTTTGGACGTCCTGCTTGCGCAATAATTTCTGCTTCTCGTGCATGCTGTTTCGCATTCAAGACTTGATGTGGTAGCTTGCGTTTTTCTAGGAGACCAGAAATTAATTCTGAGTTTTCAATCGATGTTGTTCCAACCAAAACAGGCTGTCCACGCTGGTAACAATCTTCAATATCTTTAATGACGGCATCATATCGCTCACTAGAAGACTTATAGATTTGGTCTTGCTTGTCTTTTCTTTGGCTAATTCGATTGGGCGGAATCACAACCGTTTCGAGTTTATAGATTTCCTTAAACTCATAGGCCTCTGTATCAGCCGTTCCAGTCATGCCAGCCAATTTACCGTACATCCGGAAATAGTTTTGGAAAGTAATTGTTGCTAGAGTTTGATTCTCATTTTGAATCGGTACGCCTTCTTTTGCCTCTACAGCTTGATGCAAGCCTTCTGACCAACGGCGGCCCTGCATTAAGCGGCCAGTAAATTCATCAACGATGATGACTTCTTTATTTTGAACAACGTAGTGCTGATCTCGGTTATACAGAGTATGAGCACGCAATGCCGCATACACGTGATGCATTAGGGTAATATTTTGCGGAGCATAAAGAGATTCGCCATCATTTAATGCGCCAATCTCAGCCAATATCTGCTCAGCTTTATCGTGTCCCTGTTCAGTCAAATAGACTTGCTGCGCCTTTTCATCCACCCAATAGTCACCAGGCTTTTCAACGCCAGTACCATCTGATTTTTCTTCACCAATTTGACGCTCTAAATGTGCTGGTAGTACATTAACCTTGATATATAGGTCAGTATGGTCGTCTGCCTGTCCAGAAATAATCAGTGGCGTACGAGCTTCATCAATCAAGATGGAGTCGACTTCATCAACAATGGCATAGGCTAAGCCACGTTGTACACGCTGATCCAAATCTTGGACCATGTTATCGCGCAGATAATCAAAACCAAATTCGTTATTCGTGCCGTAAGTAATATCAGCTGCGTATGCTTCTTGCTTGGTCTTGTGATCCATCTGTGAGAGATTCACGCCAACCGTCATTCCTAGGAAGTTGTATAAAGCGGACATCCATTCAGCATCTCGTTGAGCCAAATAATCATTTACAGTAACAACGTGAACTCCATTGCCCGTCAATGCATTTAAATAGACTGGAAGGGTTGCAGTTAATGTCTTTCCCTCACCAGTGCCCATCTCTGCAATCTTGCCTTGATGAAGTGCAATACCGCCCATGAGCTGTGCATCGAAATGACGCATCTTCATGACGCGTACACTGGTTTCGCGAACCACGGCAAATGCTTCAGGAGCGATATCATCCAAAGACTCACCGCTAGCTAGGCGAGACTTGAATTCAAGAGTTTTAGCGGCAAGCGCAGCATCATCCAAAGATTGCAGGCTGGGCTCAAAAGCGGCAACCTTGGCAACGACTTTGCGATACTGTTTTAAGAGGCGGTCGTTACGACTGCCGACCAGGGTTTTAAGAAGACCGATTACCATGGGATATTGAAGAAAATGAAGTCCTTGAGTTTATCACCCGTAACCCTATTTTTATGAACTTCTCCCCAAAATCATCCCGCAAGCAGCTAGCCCATGAGTGGCGGGATTACCTACGTGAGTCCAATGGGCTTGGGGGGATTTTGGCCAAAACAGAGGATCATGCCAAACTCAAGTCCGCCCTTGGGTAAGCATTGGAAAAGCTCGATTTAGAGCACCTAAAGTCCAAAATTGAGGCTGGCTGGCGGTCTGGACGTCAAGATGAACTCTTTTTGCTGGTTAGTAGCGCTAGTATTGCCAGTCGTTTACAGCAAACTTTACCTAGCTTAATCAATGAATTAGGTAAATTAGGGCTGAAATGTAAAGCCATTAAAGTCAAGATTAAGCCTGCACCTGCCGCATGGGAAGTAAAGCCTCGAACAAATACCAAGCTCTCTGAAAAACCCCAAGGTTTTAATGCCATTGCCAAAAAGTCTTGGGAAGATTTGCTGGGAAAACTTGCTCCAGACTCGGAGCTACGCAAAAGTGTTGAGCGGCTACTTCAGCGAAAACCGAAGTAATTCAGAATTCAAAACAATAATGGTTGGTTTTCTTGAGAGTAGGCTTCTGGCGCCTTATTTTCAGCAAAGCCACTAATTTCATAAACACTTGGATCTTCCAGGAGCTTGCGTAGTAAAGCGTTATTGAGGGCATGGCCTGATTTATTAGCCACATAGGCACCCACAATAGGATGACCCACTAAATAAAGGTCGCCAATAGCATCTAATATTTTGTGACGTACAAACTCATCCTCATAACGAAGTTCTTCATTATTCAAAATACGGTGTTCATCTAAAACAATAGCATTATCAAGACTGCCGCCACGAGCAAGGCCCATCTCTCTTAAGGCCTCTACTTCGTGTGCAAATCCAAAGGTGCGAGCGCGCCCAATTTCACTTCGATACGCATGCTCTGCAAAATCTACAACGAATCGTTGACCAGTCTTATCAACTGCAGGGTGCTTAAAGTCGATTGTAAAATCTAACTTAAAGCCGAAGAAAGGTTCCAGGCGAGCAAGCTTGTCACCATCACGTACTTCAACGGGCTTTTTGATCACCATAAACTGACGTGGAGCCTCTTGCTCTACTATGCCGGCAGATTCAATTAAGAACAAGAATGAGGCAGCACTGCCGTCCATGATGGGTACTTCTTCACTATCAAGCTCAATCAATAAATTATCTAAACCCAGTCCAGCGCATGCAGACAGCAAGTGCTCAACAGTAGAGACTCGTACGCCATCTTTTTGAATTACCGAGGCAAGTCGTGTATCGCATACAGCTAAGGCAGTTGCAGGCACTACCGACTGCTCTGGAGTATCGACACGCACAAACTGGACTCCTGAATTGACCGGCGCAGGCTTAATAGAAATCATCACCTTATGACC
>CALQED020000031.1 GCA_943329505.2 Polynucleobacter meluiroseus
AATTCTCGTTAAATTGCCGCGGCGATTGCCTTACCGAGATCGTCTGTTTTAGCAGTACCGCCAAGATCTGGTGTCAGTGGCGCATGTCCAGATCCACTTGCCAACACTTTTTCAATCGCTGTGAAGATGGCTTTACCAGCTTCTGGGTAGCCCAGGTGATCGAGCATCATCGCCCCACTCCAAATTTGCCCAATAGGATTAGCAATCATTTTGCCGAAAATATCTGGCGCAGAGCCATGGACTGGCTCAAATAATGATGGGAACTTACCTTCAGGATTAATACTTCCGGAAGGCGCTACTGCAATAGTTCCGGTACAGGCTGGTCCTAAATCGGACAAGATGTCGCCAAATAAATTACTCGCCACCACGACATCAAAACGATCTGGATTCATGACAAAGTGAGCAGCCAAAATATCAATGTGGTACTTATCGGTACGCACATCGGTAAATTTCTTCGACATCGCCTCTACACGCTCATCCCAATACGGCATCGTAATGGCGATACCATTGGATTTAGTAGCAGAAGTGAGATGCTTCTTCGGGCGACTCTGCGCTAAATCATAGGCATATTTCAGGATACGATCGACGCCATGTCTGGTAAACACAGACTCCTGGATCACGATTTCACGATCAGTATCGGGGAACATTTTTCCACCAACACTGGAATATTCACCTTCTGTATTTTCACGAACCACGAAAAAATCGATATCGCCGGGTTTACGGTTAGCCAATGGACATGGCACACCAGGCAATAAACGGACTGGACGCAGGTTAACGTATTGATCAAAGCCGCGACGGAACTGAATCAAGCTTCCCCACAAAGACACATGGTCCGGCAAAATATCTGGCATCCCTACTGCGCCAAAGAAAATCGCGTCATACTTCATCAAAGTATCAAACCAATCGTCCGGCATCATCTTGCCATGCTTGAGGTAGTAATCGCAGCTAGCAAAATCAAAGTGATCAAACTGCATACCAATGCCAAATTTACGATTTGCTGCTTCTAAGGCGCGCAAGCCTTCAGGCATTACCTCTTTGCCAATGCCATCCCCTGGAATCACGGCAATCTTTGGATTCTTAAATATTTTTTTAGCATTCATGTGTTCGTGGTCTCAAGTAATGATGTGGTTAGCTTAATTACAGTCTTAAAAGGGAATTTTACCAACTTATGCTTAGCTAATAGCGCGCCGAATTTCGTCCGGAGCAGCCTTAGCACCCTTACTGACAGACTCACTATCATGATCCGCAGTATTTTCAATCGTCTCGGGAATATCCTCTTGCATGCGGATGTTGTCTTTAGGGCAAATGGGGGCGCCATAGCTGGCCCATTTTTTTAATAAAGTGACCTCGTAGCCGCATTGGCCACATTTGGCCTTGCTACGACTGGCGTTGCTCGGTCTTGGTGGTGGAAAGACAATCGCTTGATGGGGATAAGGTCCCAGCTCTTGGCTAATCATCATCAGCTTGACGGTGAGCTCTTCGGTTGCATGCGCCATTCTGGCGGGCCCCTCCAGGCCAACAGTTTGTGCAATCCCTTTGAAATCTTCTCCGTGACCACTAAAGCAATCGTCTACTGCATGACAGAGCTCGTGCACCAAGGTATCGAGTAATTGCACTGGATCATCGATCTTGGGAGAAATAAAAATTTCATTCACACCACCTCCTGAGCGCTCACGAGGCCAACATTGACCCAATGTCGTTCTCGGACTGCTAGAAGCAGGAAATCCACAAGATACTCTTACGGGTGGAATGGCATAACCTGCTTTAGAAAATACCGGCTCAAGGTGCTTTACGGCATCTACTAACCACGCTTCACGGACAGAATGTTGCTTCATGTTGGAGAGATTTCAGAAAGGTTAAAAAACAGTAAATTGCGATCATACGCCACCAAAAGTAGAATAGATGAATGAAAGATCTGGAAAGCCTCAGCGCGTCCCAAGCAGCCAAAGCCCTTGCTCAAAGAGAAATTAAAGCCACTGACCTCTTGCTCTCCTGCCTTGACCGTATTGGACAGCGTGAGAGCGCTGTAAAGGCATGGGTTAGCCTGGGCAAGGAAAACGCCTTAGCTAGGGCTAAAACCCTGGATAAAGGGGCTATAAAGGGTATTTTGCATGGCCTTCCAATTGGCGTGAAGGATCTATTTGATACGTATGATTTACCAACCGCCTATGGCTCCCCCATTTATAGCAATCACTACCCCAGCACCGATGCAGTCTCGGTAGCGCTGATGCGCCAGGCTGGCGGAATCATCCTGGGTAAAACAGTCACCACTGAGTTTGCCTCTTTTAAAGGCGGTCCTACTACTAACCCCCATCACATGAAGCACAGCCCTGGTGGATCATCCAGCGGCTCTGCTGCTGCCGTGGCTGATTTCATGGTGCCCATTGCTACTGGCAGCCAGACTGCAGGCTCCATCATTCGACCGGCTTCATTTTGTGGCGTGGTCGGTTACAAACCCAGTTATGGAAAAGTCAGTGTCGCTGGAGTGAAGAGTTTGGCGCCTAGCTTAGATACCTTAGGATGTTTTGGTAGAACTGTTGGCGATGTTGCTCTAGGTGTCGCTGCGATGAGTGGCGATCATGCTCTCTCGATCGTAAAGGATTTGCACCGTAAGCCCCGGGTTGCTATCTGCAAAACTGCTGACTGGGAACTCGCTAATCCAGACACGGTTGCCGCTATCGCTCTGGCGCGTTTTACTGCTGAAGTGATTGCTAAGGGAACAGTTAGTGACTTATCTCTATCTTCTGAATTTGATGAGTTGCGCCAAACACAAACTCGCATCATGCTCAGCGAAATGTCACGCAGTCTAACCTTTGAGCGCGAACACCATTCCCAAAAAATGAGTGCGCAAATTCTCAAGCAACTCAGTGATGGTGCACAAATTCCTTATGCACAATACTCGGCAGATTTGCTGCATGCCAAACAAGCACAAGCTTTGATTGCAGATCTGTTTACCAAGCAAATCGATTTAGTGATTGCACCAAGCGCTATTGGGCAAGCGCCTTTGCTGAAAGATGGCACCGGTGACCCCGTATTTTGCAGAATCTGGACACTGCTAGGTTTACCTTGCATTAATCTCAATATCGCTAGCAATGCTAATGGACTGCCCATTGGCATTCAGCTGATCGCTGGGCCTGGCCAAGATCAATTCTTACTCAGTGCCGCCAGGGCTTTTGCGCTAGCGATGCCTGACCCCGTGTTACGAGATCAGGCTTCATAGATACTTAATCTAGAGTAATGTTGGATGACTTGATGACCTTATTCCAGTACGGCAGCTCTTTCTTCACCAAGGCGTCGGTTGCAGCAGGTGTTAAATAACGCAACTCTACGCCAGCGGCATCAGCACGCTCTTTTACTTCAGGCAATGTAAAACTCTTTTTGACAGAGTCTGTTAGTTTGGCAACTACAGGTGCTGGAGTTCCTGCGGGGGCAAATAAACCTACCCAAGACTCTAACTGGAAAGACGGAAGACCAGCTTCTGCAGTGGTCGGCACATTGGGCATCCCTGGATGACGATTTTTACCAGTGACTGCCAAGCCTTTGAGCTTGCCACTTTGGACATGCTGCATGACAGATGGCGGCGTAGTGATGAAGACTTGAACTTGACCTGCCAATACATCCTGAATTGCTGGGCCTGATCCTTTGTAAGGTACATGAACCATTTCAACGCCGGTAGTTTGCTTAAACATTTCTGTGCCTATATGAGAAACTGAGCCATTCCCCTGTGATGCGTAATTGAGCTTACCTGGGTTAGCTTTAGCGTAGGCAATAAATTCTTTTAAGTTGTTCACTGGAACTGAAGGATGCACTGCAATCACGTTTGTAGAAACCGTTAGCAAAGCAATCGGTGAAAAGTCTTTCACAGGATCCCAAGGCAGCTTATCCATTAAGGCTGGATTGCCGACGTGATAACCAGAGTAAGAAATTAATAAAGTGTATCCATCTGGCTTCGCATTGGCGACAAATTGGTAGGCAATATTCCCGCTTGCGCCTGGTTTGTTGTCCACAACCACGGTTTGACCAATTACTCTGGTAAGCGGTTCGCTAAGCAAGCGCGCTGAGGTATCAACCAGGCCACCGGGTGGGTTTGGAACGACTAAGGTAATCGGTTTATCAGGAAAGGATTGCGCACTGGCAATACTCGTGAGCGCTGTTAAGCCCAAGATGAGAAATAACTTTTTAGTCAGCATGCTTTTTTCCATCACAATCTCCTCATTATTTTTTTAGATTTATCTCTGGCCTACTTTAACGCTTCCAAACACTGCCTGTGCCTCGCGTGGCAAGCAACGCCAATACCGCTCGTTGGCATTCACAGTGCGCTCTAATGCAGCGGCAGCCTCCCAGCCCCAACGCGGTTTGTATAAGAAGGCTCTGGCCAAAGCAACCAGATCAGCATCACCAGCCTGCAAAATGGCCTCTGCCTGATGTGGGTCAGTAATCAAGCCTACTGTCATCGTTGGCAAGCCTGTTTCGTCTTTGACAAACTTCGCAAAAGGCACTTGATAATTAGGTCCTATGGCAATTTTTTGCTTAGGAGAAATACCACCAGAAGAGATGTGAACAAAGTTGCAACCGAGTGGTTTGAGATGTTTAGCAAACTCAGCCGTATCCTCATGTGTCCACCCACCCTCAATCCAATCACTCGCTGAAATACGAATACCCAAGACGCCTTGATAAGCTGCCCTTACTGCAGCAAAGAGTTCTAATGGAAAACGAATGCGGTTTTCAAAAGAGCCGCCATACTCATCAGTACGTTGATTGGCGATGGGCGATAAGAACTGATGCAATAAATAACCATGAGCACCGTGTAGCTCGATGCCATCCAGACCAATGCGATCAGCCCGTTTTGCCGCCATCACGAAGGCGTCAACTAGATCTTTTAATTCTGTTTTAGTGAGTTCATGCGGTAAACGCTCTCCCTCATGCTGAGGAATGGCTGAAGGCGCCCTCATCTCCCAACCACCCTGATCAACAGGAATTAATTGCCCGCCATCCCACGGAGTAGCACTAGACGCTTTGCGGCCTGCATGCGCTAATTGAATAAATACCGGCATCGCTGGAGCTAGTTTTCGCGCGCGGGTCAATTTGTCTTTTAAAGCGGCTTCAGTGCGGTCATCCCATAAACCTAAGCACGCTGGCGTAATGCGAGCCTCTGGCGTAACGCCAGTTGCTTCAATAATGAATAAAGCTGCTCCGCTATTAAGAAGGTTGCCCCAATGCATCAGGTGCCAGTCGGTTGCCTCGCCATTAAGGGCAGAATATTGGCACATTGGGGCGACGATAATGCGATTTGCGAGCTCTACGGGGCCACGTGGGGAGTTTAGGGTGTATTTGGTGAACAACAGACTCATGGAAAGGCCTTCAAAAGTCGAAAAATGGGTAAAAGGCTGAAACAGCCTGATAGCGATAAAATATAACAAATTAGAATAAACGAGTCAGCGAAGTCCTGCAGGATATTGAATCTTGCGGCTTTATTTACCTAAAAACCACCCTACCAAGTACAAAAGAATATGAACGCACCTACCGCCTTTGAATCAAAAGAAGATGTCGGCCACTATGTTGGCGGCTCCGTTGTCAATCCTCAGGACGGCCGTTTTGCAGATGTCTATAACCCCGTCAAGGGTGCTGTAGCGCGCCGCGTTGCTTTGGCCAGCCGTAAAGAAGTCGATGCCACAGTGGCCGTAGCACAAAAAGCTTTTGAATCCTGGAGTCAGACTAGCCCCCTGCGACGTTCACGCATTCTGTTTAAGTACTTAGAGTTAGTCAACGCCCATCGCGATGAATTAGCAGCCATGATTACTGCTGAACATGGCAAAGTATTTACTGATGCCCAAGGTGAAGTGACCCGCGGTATTGAAATTGTGGAATTTGCTACCGGCATTCCAGAATTGCTCAAGGGCGATTACACCGAACAAGTTTCTACCGATATTGATAACTGGGTCATGCGTCAACCTTTAGGCGTTGTGGCTGGTATTACTCCATTTAACTTCCCCGTCATGGTGCCGATGTGGATGTTCCCAGTAGCTATTGCCTGCGGCAACACTTTCATTCTTAAACCTAGTCCAACTGATCCATCTGCCTCTTTATTGATGGCGAAGTTAATGAAAGAAGCGGGCTTGCCTGATGGTGTATTTAACGTGGTTCAGGGCGATAAAGAAGCAGTGGATGCCTTGATTGAGAACCCAGACGTTAAAGCCATTAGCTTTGTAGGCTCTACACCGATTGCAAACTATATCTATGAGCGTTGCGCTCACTTTGGCAAGCGCTCACAGGCATTAGGCGGCGCAAAGAACCATATGGTCATCATGCCCGATGCTGATATTGACAAGGCGATTGATGCATTGGTCGGTGCTGCGTACGGTTCTGCTGGTGAACGTTGTATGGCCATTTCTGTTGCGGTATTGGTTGGTGATGTTGCCGAGAAAATCATGCCTAAGTTGATTGAGCGCACTAAGACGCTCAAAGTGAAGAATGGTATGGAGCTCGATGCTGAGATGGGCCCGATTGTTACAAAGGCTGCTTTAGAGCGCATTACTGGATACATCGATAGCGGCGTCGCTTCTGGTGCCAAACTCCTGGTTGATGGTCGCGGATTAAAGGTTCCCGGCAGTGAAAATGGTTTCTTCATTGGTGGCACGCTATTTGATAACGTTACCCCAGACATGAAGATCTACCTTGAAGAAATCTTTGGACCTGTACTCTCTTGCCTACGTGTCGCCAACTTTACCGATGCACTGAACCTCGTCAACTCTTGTGAATTTGGTAATGGCGTTGCCTGCTTTACGAGCGATGGCAATATTGCCCGTGAATTTGCACGCCGCGTACAAGTGGGCATGGTAGGTATTAACGTACCAATCCCTGTTCCTATGGCTTGGCATGGTTTTGGTGGTTGGAAGAAATCCCTCTTTGGCGATATGCACGCTTATGGCAAAGAAGGCGTGCGCTTTTACACCAAACAGAAGAGTGTCATGCAGCGTTGGCCTGAAAGTATTGCCAAGGGTGCAGAGTTTGTGATGCCAACATCAAAATAAGTCGTTTGGATTACTGGATTTTCGAATTCACCCAAAAGCGACCAGCGGGTCGCTTTTTTACTGCGTCGCTGTAATCGCTAAGGCAGGTATAAAGTAACGCCTCTCAATAGCGCGAGCAATCAAGACAATCACGGAGACCAGAGCTAGATAAACTAAAGCGGCTAACATATAAGCCTTGAAGAATTGAAAATTGGTTGCAGCTAATTCTTGAATTCTGGCAAAGAACTCGGTGTACTGAATCAAGAAGGCCACTGAACTATCTTTAAGATTCGAAATCACTTGATTGGTGAGCGCAGGGATGGATAGTCTCATCACTTGCGGCAAGGTAATGAATTGAAAAATCTGTAAGGGCTTAAAGCCTTGTGCACTCGCTGCCTCAAGTTGACTTTTATCTAATCCGTTATAGGCTGTCTTCAAATAGGCTGCGTTGTAAGCCGCGACATTACAGGTAAAGCCAATAAAGGCCACCGTAAAAGGTGACAGCCGTATACCCGACTGTGGCAAGCCGTAATACATCAAGAACAACAAAACAATCAAAGGCATGCCGATAAAAAAGGAGATATAAGAATTAACAGCGGTGCGCACTAATGGGTTTTTACTGAGGGTCAGATAGAAGACCACAATCCCTAGCAATAAACCAGAAACGCTAATAAGACCGGCCAGCTGCAAGGTCTTGACCAAGCCAGTCAAAATCAAGGGTAGCTGCTCTAGCAGATCCCTATTAAAGGAAGACCAGCCGCTCATGCCGAGGTGTTTCCAAAAAATGCCTGAATATCAGGCTCTGAATGCTTACTCAGATCATCAATCCGGTCATCGGCACGTATCACACCGCGATCTAAGAACATCACCCTATCAGCAATATTGCGAGCTAAATGCAGATCATGTGTCACGCAGAGCATGGTGATTCCATCGTCATGCAAGCGGTTAATCAAATCGGCTACATCTCTTGACATTACTGGATCGAGCGCTGAGGTTGGCTCATCTAGGACTAAGACCGCAGGATCCATTGCAAGTGCCCGCGCAATCGCCACCCGCTGTTTCTGTCCACCAGAAAGCTGTGAGGGATATTTATCCTGATGAGCGGTCATTTCAAAATTGGATAATTCTTGCAAGGCTTTTTCTTTGGCCTCTGCTTTACCCATGTGATGCAACTTCCGCAAACCCAAAGATACATTGTCTAAAACGGTTAAATGGCTATATAAAGCAAATTGCTGGAATACAAAGCCAATTTGCTTACGTAGCTCTCTCACGTCGACATCAGGCGCCAGTACTTCTTTTCCTCTAAAAATAATTGATCCAGAAGTGGGCTCCACTAAACGATTGAGGCAACGCAGCAAGGTGGATTTACCAGAACCAGATGCCCCCATCAATACACGGACATCGCCCTCCACTAGATCGAGATTGATATTAGACAAAACAGTCTGCCCATCAAACTCTTTGACGAGCTCTCTGACTTGTATTAAAGCTGTGTTGTTTAACGCTGTGTTATTCAATGCCACGGGCTTGCCCTATCAAAATATGGGATGCATGGGATACATGGATCATGGAAATCATGCTGGACTCATCCCTGGAATTTGGTAACGCTTACTTAGCAATTGCACGCCAACTAAACAAATTCGGTAGATCACAAAGTAAAGAATACCTACAGCTAAATACACTTCGATGCCGCGCAAGGTGGTGGCAGTCAAAGCCATCGCCTGCTTGGTAATTTCGGGGATGCCGACGGTATAAGCAAAGGGGGAATACTTCAAAACCGAGGTGAACTCATTAACCATGCCAGGCACAGAAAAGCGCAGCATTTGCGGTATCTCAATAAACCGTAAGACCTGAATGCGCGTCATTCCCATCGCTTGTGCAGCAATCACTTCTGCTGGATCGACTGAATTAAAGGCTCCTCGAAAGACTTCGGCTAAATATGCAGATGCTACTAGACCTAAACTGAGCGCCATCGCCATGAGCGGAGGCACTTTAAATCCGATCCCCGGTAGACCAAAATACACGATGAACAACAGGACGAGAACTGGTACCCCTCGAAATACGTAGGTGTAAGCATCAATCAAATAGGTCAGCCAGGCAGTATTGAGGCGACGTAGACAAGACAAGGTCAAGCCCACCACCAATCCCGTCAGTGAGCAAACCAGCGTCACAAGAACAGTATAAAAAATGCCCTGGGCTAACTGGGACAGGATATCCAGAAAGGTCACAGGGCAGGCTTCCGACTACGGTTGATGATGGCTATAGCTTGATGAACTTATTTCATCCACTTATCAAGAATCGCTTTGATTTTTTCAGGGCCAAGTTCGGTGAGATATTTATCAAAGTCATCACGTAGTTTTGAACCTTTAGCAAAAGCAAAACCGAGCTTATCGAAGCCTTTGAATACATAGCTACTCTGAATCGGCAACTTCAGCTTATTTTCATAATTCAGAAATACAGGCTCTTCGATAAAAGCTAAATCAATATTGCCATTCTGAAGATCGGTAATGACTTCAGCATAAGATGGATAAAG
>CALQED020000032.1 GCA_943329505.2 Polynucleobacter meluiroseus
CCGAAAAGTTTCTTTGCGTTGGAAAAAATTATCGTACGCATCTAGAGGAACTTAAGCGCACGAACTTGATTAAAGAGATTCCACAGGAACCCACTTCGTTCATTAAGCTCAACTCCTGTTTGGTTGGCCATGAAGCCAAAGTAGCGCGCCCTAAAGGGATCACCCGGCTTGATTACGAGCCTGAATTGGTATTTGTAATGGGAAAAAGAGCCTTAGGGGCTAAAAAGGCAGATGCACTGAGCTATGTTGCCGGGGTTACCATCCTCAATGATTTGACCTGCCGTGATTTGCAATTACGTGAGGTGGCTTCGGGGTCTCGTTTTTGGACGGCAAAAAATATTCCTGGCTTTGGCCCTTTGGGACCTGAGATCGTAACGATTGATGAAATTCCTAATGTCTATGACTTGTGGATGACTTGCTCTGTTAATGGACAAGAACGGATGCGCGTTAATACGGCTGATCAAATTTGGAAGATCTCAGATATCTTGGAGCATTTTTCTCGCTTCATCCCAATTGAGGCGGGCGACATGTTTTCCACGGGTGCGCCGGGTGGTGTAGCAGTAGGCAAGGAGAATGCAGAAGATCTTTACTTAAAGCCTGGTGATGTTGTCGAGTGTGCTATCGATGGCATTTCTGTATTACGCACTACCATTACAGAGTGAAAACAATGAAGCCACTTTTACGCTGGATCTTGCTCTGCAGTTTCTTACTTGCTCCACTAACCGCTAGCGCTGCAGACATCTATCCAAGCAAATCGATTAAAGTCATTGTGCCGTTTCCTCCAGGAGGTGGTGCAGATACCTTAATTCGCTTAATTGCTCCCATGATCGGAGAATTATGGAAGCAATCATTGGTCATAGAAAATCGTCCAGGAGCTAGTGGATTCATTGGTGCAGATTTAGTAGCTCAATCTCCTGCGGATGGATATACCTTGCTGATGGGATCTACTGCTGCTGTCACAGAAAAAAATATTACGCAGTTCGCACCGGTAGCTTTAGTCTCTGCATCACCTTATGTCGTGACTATTAATCCGGCTCTAAATATTACTTCCATCAAATCTCTTATTACTTACGCCAAAGCAAACCCAGGAAAAGTTCGCTACGGTTCATCTGGCCCTGGATCAGCATCCCATTTAGCAGGTGAACTCTTTGCTGCTATGGCCGGCGTCACTTTGTTACATGTTCCCTATAAAGGAACTGGCCAAGCCCTAACTGATTTATTAGCTGGTCATATTGACTTAATGTTTGCCCCTGCGCAAACCGTGATGCCTCAAATTGAATCTGGCAAGCTCACTGCCTTGGCACAAACGGGTTCAAAGCGTTCTGAAGCCTTGCCTTCCATGCCAACCGTTTCTGAGGCGGGTTTGACTGGCTATAGCGCGGTGGGTTGGTTTGGTTTGTTTGCCCCAGCTAATACTCCCAAGCCCGTGGTTCAAAAAATTAACCAGACGGTCATGTTTGTATTGGGGCAGGACAAGATTCGTAAAGCCATGCTGGAGCGGGGGAGTGACCCTGCTTCCGGTAGTGCCGAAGAATTTACAGCTTTTCTGCGCCTAGATCAAGCCAAATGGGCAAAATTGATCAAAGAAAACAAGGTTGCGGTGCAATAAATACTTAAATCTGTATCATTTAAGGCTTATTACAGAAATCCCTAGGAAATTACTATGCCAGGCTTACTTCCCCACGTTGATCCAGATGGATTGCTAGAGTTCTCGGTGGTTTATACCGACCGATCTTTGAATCACATGTCTGAAGAATTCAAACGCGTGATGGTGGATATTTCCAGCGTCCTCAAAGACGCATATAACGCGAGCTCTGCAGTGATTGTTCCAGGTAGCGGTACTTTCGGTATGGAAGCCGTTGCGCGGCAATTTGCCACTAAACAAAAGTGCTTAGTGTTACGGAATGGCTGGTTTAGTTATCGCTGGACCCAAATTTTTGACTTAGACAATATTGCTGAAGATGTCAGTGTTATTAAAGGTCGTCAATTGGATGATTCTGCGCAGGGTGTATTTGCGCCGGCACCTATTGAAGAGGTCGTCGCTTTCATTAAAAAAGAAAAGCCAGCAGTCGTGTTTGCTCCCCATGTTGAAACTTCTGCCGGCATCATACTTCCAGATGATTACCTCAAGGCAGTTGGTGAAGCAGTGCGCTCAGTGAACGGATTGTTTGTATTAGATTGCATCGCGTCTGGCGCAATGTGGGTTGATATGAAAGCCAGCAATGTAGATATATTGATTACTGCACCACAAAAAGGCTGGAGTAGTTCACCATGTTGCGCATTAATTGCATTGGGTGAGAGGGCGCGTGAGCGTATTGACTCCACTCAGAGCAGCAGCTTCTCCATGGATTTGAAAAAGTGGTTACAAATTATGGAAGCCTATGAAAAAGGTGGGCATGTGTATCACACCACTATGGCTACAGACGCACTCAAGACCTTACGCAACGTAATGCAAGAAACCCAAGCCCTTGGTTTTGCAGCTCTAAAGGCTAAGCAAGTAGAGCTTGGTATCAAAGTGCGTGAGTTGCTGGTTTCTAAAGGCTATCAGTCTGTTGCTGCCAAAGGCTTTCAAGCTCCTTGCGTAGTAGTGAGCTATACCAAGGATCCTGATATTCAGTCTGGTAAGAAATTCATTGCGCTCGGTATGCAGACTGCTGCTGGTGTACCTCTGCAGTGTGATGAAAGACCTGACTTCCGTACATTCCGTCTTGGTTTATTCGGCCTAGAAAAGTTAGCCCATGTTGACCGTACAGTTGGACATTTGGCAAGCGCTTTAGAAAAAATTACTGAGGCAGAAGCTCAGCCTGCGTAATACATTATTAATGAAGTAAAAGGCCATCTGATGATGGCCTTTTTTATTGCTGATGAAAAGTAACGACTAATTCATCACTGAGTCATCAGTCAGCTAGCAAGCCAATGGGTTTGGTGTTGCCTCACCAATCTTGTAAAGGGTGTTGTTATCTACATGATGAAATAACTCGACCTGATTTTGAATCTTTAGCACAGTATCTTGTTCGTAAGACCACGTACCATCATCATGAATCGTCACTTGAATCCGAAACTCAACTGTTCTAAAAGCGTAGTCCAAAAACGGATTAGATGAGATACCAGCACAGCGATCATCTTCTTTGGCAACTAGTTCAAATTTGCGAGCATCAGCACTAGCTTTGCCAGATGCCATCGTAATCATCCCGCGAGGGATTGAGAGGGTGTGGATGATATTGTTGTTAGCGGGCTCCCATAGCCAATAGCCAACTTGATCATGATAGGTTTTCACCTGATCGGGTTTGGTAATGTGTGAGTGATATCTCAGGCCATAGAATAGCTGGGGCCCATTAGTTTGGGGATCTATTGGTTGGAGTTCGATGCGCTCAACGAAGGCCTGCTTACGAGGACCATCTGCCTTGGGTTTGACATCAAGACCACGGACTCCTTCCCAAATCCCAGCCATGCCGGTGAGTGGGCCAAGGTGATGAAGGGTGTCAACTGGGTAACCTTGAGGTTCGGTAAAGATATCGCTTGGAAAATCATTCATGGTCAACATTCTTAAGATGAAGCATTTCTAGTAGATTTGTGAGTATTATTAAATTATCCACATATCTTCTAGGAGAATTGTATGATTTCTCGTCTCGCCCACTTCAGTTTGGCAACCCTTGTATCAATAGCCATTAGTCTATCCCCAATTTCTGTGATGGCTGCTGACCCAACTCCAGCACCTGCTGCGCCAACAGCCCCAGCAACGGCACCTGCGCCGACCGATAAGACTGCCGATAGCAAGGCTAAGAAGCCCGCCAAGAAAGAAAAGAAATCCAAGAAGAAGTCTAAGAAAAAAGCGAAAGCTGCAGCACCAGCAACAACAGCAGCGCAAGCAGCACAGTAATTTCCAGTTTCTAGTTGATGAGCTCTTTAGTTCAGGGCTTCAACTTCATCAAAATCATCCGACTTTTTAGAGCCTGGAGAATTTTTTCTTGGCGCATCTTTGCGTACTAATAACCACATAGCAGCAATCACGAGCAGCATGCCGCTAATTTGCATCCAGGTAATCGGTTCTGACAAAATATAATAGCCGAGAAAAATCGTCGATACCGGGCCTAAGATGCCAGCTTGCGCAACCAGTGGGGATCCAATACGACTGATAGCAATCATGATGAGCAGCATCGGAATTACGGTACATAATCCTGCATTCAGAAGGCTCAGCCAATAGACTGGTGCGACCTGTTCGAATATTGCACTAGGGCTATGAAAGCTAGATTGAATGACACTAAACACCGCAGATGCTGAGCTTGCATAGACCACTAGGCGTACGCTACCAATCCGCTCGACCATTTCGCCAGAGCAAATCATGTAGACGGCATAGCTACAGGCGCTTCCAAAGACCAACAGCATACCAAGCCAGGCATGGATACCAGTCGAGCTTGCATCTTGAATAAATACTACGAATACACCAAGGTATCCAACAATGAGGGCGTACCACTGTATTCGTGAAATTCGTTTATTTAAAACAAAGTAAGAGATTAACAAGACGATGGTTGGGGTGAGGTAAAGCACAATGCGCTCTAATCCAATAGAGATGTATTGCAGCCCCAAGAAATCTACATAGCTTGATAGAAAGTAACCCAAGAAACCGAGAGAGAATAGCTTGCCACGATCAAGCCAGGTGATCGGGCTCATGGGTTTTCTCAAAGACTCCCACCAGTAGATGCTCCAGAACATGGGGAGTGCCATGAGCATCCGTAAAGCGAGTAATGTTTCTGCATTGGCGCCATGTCCAAAAGCCAACTTTACTAACACGGCTTTACCGGAGAAGAGCATTGAGCCTACTCCAGCCATCAATAGGCCATAGAGATAGCGTTGGTGATGATGTGCTGCGTTTGCGGATGACATACTGTTTTATATCAGTTTATTAAGGAGGCATCTCATCTCGAGAATAGTCTCTGAGGGAGTAAGTCCAATTGGACCAATGCCTTTTTGAACTAAGCTATCTGCAGCAGCAGCATGAAGCTGAACTGCAATACCAGTAGCGTCCCAGAGTGTCAGGCGGTGAAGAACGCCTTGAGCAGCGATTGCTGTAATGCTACCCGTTAATATATCCCCCATCCCGCCTGTACCCATGCCAGGATTGCCCTCACTACATTGGACTGAGGGGTGTTGAGGTGAGCCAATTAATGTATGTTGACCTTTGAGCACCACAATCGATTGTGTCAGAGCAATTAATTGATGGAGTGAATGTAAACGATCGGCTTGAATCTCTGCAGTGGATGACTTTAATAGTTTTGCTGCCTCGCCTGGGTGAGGCGTTAGGGTGCTTTGACCGGGAAATTGTTGATTGCGCTGCTGAAGTGCATTTAACAATTCTGTTGAGTCAGCAATCAAGTTCAGTGCATCCGCATCAATGATGAGCGGTACTTGCGGATATAACAGACATGCATGAAGCCACTTCATCGCTAATGCAGACTTGCCAAGCCCAGGGCCGATCGCAATCACATCTGGCTGACTCTGTTTGAGTAAGTCACCTGCTTGATCCCTTGCTTGGCGAATCATGAGCTCGGGTTGCTCTTGATCAGCACCAGCAGACGCAGGATCAAGCATTTCTAAAATAGTCCAACCAGCGCCAAGATGAAGACAAGCACGACCTGCAAGTAAGAGGGCGCCAGCCATGCCAGGTGCGCCGCCAATCAAGATTGCTTTACCAGCGTCACCCTTATGTTCAGCAGGTCCACGCTTGAGATGCGTCACCAAACTAAGAGAGTTCAGAGCATCTAACTGGGTAGGCAAAGTAGTCATATGCCATAGTATCGCCTTGATTTGATGCTGGCTTACTCGGCAACCTCAGTCAGCAAACTCAGTCAGCAACCTTAGCGCCTTCAATCTGATGGCGCTGCATCGCTTGTGCAACAAAGCCAGATTGTTTTAACTGGGTAATGACGCCACTTAAATAGGCAGTGGTCTGTTCATATTGCGGTCTTGCTTTAGGAATGCCAATCGCTTGATTAATCACCATAAAACGACCTGGGATCATGCGCAAGCCATCATAACGTTTGGCGTCACTCTCTAATTGTTGTTTTACACCAGCAGCAACATTACCTTTGCCTGACACAAAGTCATCAACTACTGCTTGGGAGCTTGGGGCTCTTAACAAAGCGGCATTTTTAATTTCTCGTGTGAGGTACAAGTCGTAGGCGCTTCCCTTGCCAACGATAATTTCATTACTGCTTACATCCACCTGCTCATTTGTCTTGATAGGGGAGTTTGCCTTAACCATGTAAGCCCCTTCAATTTGAATATAGGCCGGGGTATAGCTAATATCGGCACCTCTGATGGGATCAATGGCTACAAACACCATATCAATCTCACCCGTTTTTACGGCATCGACAGTATTGCCGGCTGTCTTAAATGGAATCAGTTTGACGGGTAGGCCAATCCGCTTACCAATTTCTTGGGAGATATCAATTGTTACACCCTGCATTTGGCGGGTTACAGGATTTTCATTTGCCAATACCGGATTACCTAAATTAATCCCAACCCGCAACGTGCCAGTTGGCGCAAATGAGGCAATCATGGCAGGGTCAAGGGTTTGTATAGGTCGAGAAGATTGACCATAGCTCGCTTGAGAGGCGCAAATGATGGCAAGACAAAATAGAATTTTTTTCATAATGAATATATAAAAAAACCGCGGTAAACCGCGGCTTTATTTGTAATCGAAGAATTACTTCTTAGCGTCAGCTGCAGGGGCTGCTGGTGGTGCCGCTGGAGCTGCTGCAGAAGCATCTTTCTTAGCCTCTTCAATATGGGCCGCTTCAGAACCATGCTTTTCACCACCCATATCAATGTCGCCGTCGCCCTTGATGAGTAAGTAGGCGGTGGCACCAACTAATACTAGTACCATAATGATGAGTGAACGATTGCTCATGGATTTTCCTTCGCTGTAGTTGAAATTGCGTCAATATTAACCCTACTTGAGTCCCCAGTAAATCCTCCCAATCCCTAGTGCACGATTGATTCGATAAAACTAGGTATTAATACTGAGGTCAATAGCATAAAAGGTAAGATGAAATTACAGAGATATTTTAAGGTTGCAATATGAGTTCAAAGCTCCCCACCAATAATGCTCAGACGATTACTGAGTTTTTAAATCTACATCACAGCCAGATGGCTGAAGAGAGTTCTGAGGATTCTTATAAGTTTGCTTTCGATGACGAGGCATTTTTATCGCGCAGAGAAACGATTGGCATTCGCTTTGAGCTAGAGTTACTCAAGCCCGACATTCTTTTAAAAGAGCGCGGTATCGAGCATACGATTACCGTATTTGGTTCTACTCGTTTTATGAGTCAAGAGCAGGCAGAAATTTTAGTGAAGGACGCCAAGACTCCGAAAGATATTGAGGCTGCTCAGAAAGCATTACTACATAGCCAGTACTACGAATCTGCAAGAGAATTCGGGACGCTAGTAGCACAGTACAACGCCACGCAAAAGGAAACAACGAATAGGTTACATATTTGTACTGGCGGGGGCCCTGGAATTATGGAGGCAGCCAATCGGGGTGCGTTTGAAGCGGGCGATGAAACGATTGGTTTTAATATTAGTTTGCCAAGAGAGCAACATCCGAATCCCTATATCAGCCCAGGCTTGAGCTTTCGTTTTCATTACTTTGCTTTGCGCAAGATGCATTTCATGTTACGAGCAAGAGCAATCGTGACTTATCCAGGTGGCTTTGGATCATTTGATGAGTTATTTGAGGTATTGACCTTAATGCAAACTAAAAAGGTCATTGGTATCCCAGTGATTTTGGTAGGGAAAGCTTTTTGGAAGGATATGTTGAATTTTCAGGGGATGGCCCAGTTTGGAGTAATTGATCAGAAGGATATTAAGGCTGTCCATTTTGTGGAGACTGCACAGGAAGCCTGGAAGATCATTCAAGACTTCTATCAATTAGCCTAAGACCATCATTTGCCAAAGTAAAATAGCCTAAAAACTATTCTATCTATTTATGAACCCTGCCCAAACGAGTATTGCTACTGCTTTAGATCTACCTGGCTACCTTTTAGGCGGTGTCTTACTGCTTGTGGTCATGGTATTTCATGGGGTCTTATTACTACAGATTGCCAAGCGTTACGAAGTCAAAACTTTTCTCTATCTTAATGAGAAAAAATATTCTGCTGTCGCAGCCTCCTTTTACACCAGTGTATTTTGTTTATTTCTCACCCATATCGCAGAAATTTTCATTTGGGGTGTAGCGCTGTTTGTATTTAAATTGATTCCTACTTTGGGGCAAAGTATTTTGTTTAGTGGCAGTACCTATACTGCTATGGGTTTTATGGAAGACATTCTTCCGGATGGCTGGAAAATGTTAGCCATCATCATTGCTTTTTCAGGTATGTTTTCATTTGCGTGGACTGCCTCAGTGATGATTTCAATGACTAAAAATTTCCGCCAGGCCTATACCAAGATGCACATGAAAAAACTCAATATTTCTTCTGAAATTATTGATCGTTTTGAGTAAACCATGATGAAGACTTGGGATGCCATCGTCATTGGGGGTGGGGCTGCAGGTCTTTTCTGTGCTGGGCTAGCTGGTCAGCTTGGGAAAAAAGTACTTGTTGTAGATCATGCGCCAGTTTTGGGTGAGAAGATTCGGATTAGCGGTGGTGGGCGATGTAACTTTACGAATGCGCATAGTAGCCCAGCCAATTTTCTGTCACTCAATCCCCATTTTGTGAAGAGCGCTTTAGCAAGATACCCTTCAAAAGAATTCATCAAGCTAGTGACGGCTCACGGTATCCGTTATCACGAGAAGCATCAAGGGCAATTATTTTGTGATGACTCAGCCAAGCAGATTATCGAGTTGTTGTTTGCCGAGTGTGCCAAAGGGCATGTCATTATTCGCAATCCAGTCAAGGTAGAGGCTATTACACAAGAGGGTGATCTTTGGGCTGTTCATACCAGTGAGGGTATTGAAAAAACCCAATCAGTTGTAATGGCGACCGGGGGTTTGCCAGTGCCTGCCATTGGTGCTACTGCTTATTCTTTGGATATTGCCAAACAATTTGGTCTTGAGGTAGTTGATCCTCGTCCCGCCTTGGTGCCTCTGTCATTTACAGCGGATACATTTGGCAACCTCAATGAATTAGCGGGCTTGAGTGTCCCCATCCGGATTGCCTCTGGCTCCAAAGGGCAGCGTTATGGTGCTTGTCGCTTCAACGAGGACCTATTGCTCACCCATAAAGGCTTATCAGGACCTGCTGTACTGCAAGCGAGTAGTTATTGGATTGAAGGTGAGCCGATTCATGTTGACTGGCTCGGAGCAATCGAGCTTCCTGGGGGATTTAATTGTGATGAATTA
>CALQED020000033.1 GCA_943329505.2 Polynucleobacter meluiroseus
TCATGGGAGAAAAATCGACGTTGTTCTGACATGTTTTTATCCTTAGTGAGCGGCGATGGACGCTTGTGGAATAGGGGCGTCTATGAATTTTTTGTGAATTACGGTTTTGTAGACGTTGTATGCCATCAATAACATGCCGCCCAAATAGCACAGGCCGCCTAACAATCGAATGACATAAAAAGGATAGGTGGCTTTTACCGATTCCACAAAGCTATAAGTCAAAGTACCATCCGACTCAAATGCTCTCCACATCAAGCCTTGCATCACACCGGCAATCCACATCGCAGCGATATAAATCACGACACCAATCGTTGCAATCCAAAAATGCAATTCAATTAACTTGGTGCTGTACATATCTCTTTGACCCACTAAACGGGGAATAAGGTAATACAAAGAACCGATTGTGATCATTGCGACCCAGCCTAATGCGCCGGAGTGAACGTGCCCAATAGTCCAGTCTGTGTAGTGAGACAAGCTGTTAACTGTTTTGATAGACATCATGGAGCCTTCGAAAGTAGACATTCCATAAAACGACAATGCCACTACTAAGAACTTCAAGATTGGATCGCGACGCAATTTATACCATGCGCCAGATAAAGTCATAATGCCGTTGATCATGCCACCCCAAGATGGTGCTAATAGGATTAAGGAAAAAACCATCCCTAAAGACTGTGTCCAGTCAGGTAACGAGGTGTGCTGTAAATGGTGAGGGCCAGCCCACATATATGTGAAATTCAAAGCCCAAAAGTGAACAATCGATAAGCGATAAGAGTAGATTGGATGCTCAGCTTGTTTAGGAATGAAGTAATACATCATGCCCAAGAAGCTCGTAGTCAAAAAGAAGCCCACTGCATTATGTCCATACCACCACTGAATCATTGCATCTTGTGTGCCAGCATATGCTGAGTAAGACTTAAAGAGACTAGCTGGCATTTCGATATTGTTCACAATATGCAAAACCGCAATCGTCAAAATATAGGCACCGAAGAACCAATTAGAAACATAAATATGTTTCGTCTTACGCTTAATTAAAGTACCAAAGAAGACGATTGCATAAGCAACCCAAACTACCGTGATCAATAAATCAATTGGCCACTCTAGTTCTGCGTACTCTTTAGAAGTGGTAATACCTAAGGGCAAGGTAATCGCAGCAGAAACAATGACTGCCTGCCAACCCCAGAAAGTAAATGCTGCCAACTTGTCACAGAAAAGGCGTACTTGGCAGGTTCTTTGCACAATGTAGTAGGACGTTGCAAACAGTGCAGACCCACCAAACGCAAAAATAACCGCATTCGTATGTAAAGGACGTAAACGACCGTAGCTCAGCCAAGGAATATTGAAAGTGATCTCAGGCCAAATGAGCTGCGCCGCTAGAATCACGCCAACGAGCATGCCAACGATTCCCCAAAGCACCGTAACGATGGCAAATTGGCTGACTACCTTGTAATTAAAGGTATCTTGATTCCCGCCCACGGTAAGTCCCATGGTTTCTCCTTTTTTGTAACCCAACCACGACATAATCCAAACTGGATGGATTGATTATCAAATCAAGGTTTTAAGGGGAATTTGATCTATATCAAAAAGGAGGTGCCAAAATGAAAGGCAGGCGGAAGATAAACCCATAGCCAGGGTCTATCCCTTAAAAAATATAGTTATTTTTGAGAGTGTTGGCTAACTTTGTTGGGCGTTGGAGCGTCATCATCCATCAAAATCGACTCACCAGGACCATCGAGATCATCGAACTGTCCGCTCTTCACAGACCAATGCAAAATCCATGCCAAAAGCCCCACCAAGAGGAGTGACAGCGGAATCAATATAAAAAGGCTTTCCATCCCTCTAGTCTAAGCTTTTCGTAAGCGCCAAGCATTCAAGGTAACGGCTAGCGAAGAAAGGGACATCCCGATACCAGCAACCCAAGGATTGACTAAGCCCAACATAGCAACCGGAATCGCCAATACGTTATAAACCAGTGCCCACAATAGATTTTCTTTAATGATGGCTTGCGTCTTCTCTGCTAGCACTAAAGTTTTTGCTAAAGGCTCAAGTGAACTTGCAGTCAAGATAGCATCTGCGCCTGCAACAGCAAGTGGCGCCCCTGCTCCTACTGCAATCGAAATATCTGCTCGTGCCAGCAAAGGGGCATCGTTCACGCCATCCCCAATCGCCCAGACAAAGCGCTGCTCTTTTTGTAAGCGCTGAATGAAGTCATACTTATCTTCGGGCGCACAGCCTCCTAAGTAACTTTCAATACCTACATGCTGAGCCCACCAAGCAACTGTTGCGGGATCATCGCCCGATACTAAATGCACAGTAATCTTTCTAGACTTTGCCGCTTGCAGCAGATTCTTTAAGCCCGCTCTTGGTGTATCTAAGAATAGAAAGCTAGCAATCAATCCCTGATCGTCAGCGAGATGTACTTGACCATATTGACCTGCTTGCGAACTCTGCTCAAGACCTAGCCAAGCAGCGCTACCCAGGCGATAAGGTCCCGAGCTTAAGCCTTTACCAAGCTGGTTCATGATCGGATCATTTAATACTACAGGCGCGATATTTTCTAATGCTCCTGAGCGCAATAGCGAGAGTGCCAAAGGATGTCTTTGACCTGACTCCAAGGCTAGGGCAAGGGCTAAGGCATCTTCCCGGCGATAACCAGGTCGTAGATGAATAATTTCTTGTAGCTCTGGCTTACCAGTAGTTAAAGTGCCCGTCTTATCTAAAACGAGATCGGTTGCTTTTACCAATCCCTCTAAGACATGCCCACGCACAATTAGTAAACCTAACTTTGTTACAGCACCTTGCGCCGCAGCCATTGCCGTGGGTACTGAAAGCGATAAAGCACAAGGACAACTTGCAACTAATACTGCAACCAATACTGTCCATGCTTGACTAGGTTCGACATATAACCAAATAGCCGATGATAAAAATGCGCTCAGCAATAAGAAAGTAACAAAGTATCCTGCCCACTTCTCTGCAAGACTCACCATCACCGGCTTGGCGAGCAAAGCCTGATCTAGTAGCGATGCAATACCAGCAATCCGTGTTGATTGACCCACTGCATCAATTCTCATGATGAGTGGATTTAGAATATTATGCGTGCCAGCGTATACACGATCCCCAATTTTTTTCTCGACGGGTTTTGACTCTCCAGTCAGTAAAGATTCGTCTACTGCGCTAGGGTTAGCAATCAAAATGCCATCGGCAGGTACTACTTCTCCAGGCGACACGCGCAACAGTTCTCCCGGATTGCAATTGACTACTGGTACTACCTGTACATCCTGAGAGTCTGGATAGTTCAGCATACGTTCGCAAGTCGCTGGCAACTGTTTTGCCAGAGCTTCAGCCCCACCTTGTGCATCTTGTCTTGCCAATAACTCAACATAACGTGCAGCCAAGATAAAAGCCACGAACATCGTGATTGAATCAAAGTAACTTTGGCCAGAGCCTGTAATGAGATTGATCGTGCCGGCGATAAAGGCTAAGGCTAGTGCCAAGGCAATCGGGACATCCATTCCCAAGATGTGCGCTTGCTTAAAAGACAACATACTTCGCCATGCCGCCTGAAAAATCGGCCCTGCTGAATACACCATTACTGGCACCGTGAGAGCCCAACTCGTCCAGCCCAATAAGATCTCAAATTCTGGAGTAATGTCTGCGCCTACATAAGTTGGCCAGGCATACATCATCACCTGCATCATGCCTAACATTGCTACGCCAAGACGTGTCAGGAGCTGACGCTTATCCTTTTTAGCCCTCTCCAAAGAAAGTGAAGGCTCAAATGGCCAAGCCTCATAACCAATCCGCTCAATCTCAAACAGCAACCTAGCTAAGCTGATTTTTTCTGGACTAAAGTGCACTACGACTTTTTGTGTCACATAATTAATTTGCACCTCTTGTACGCCTGTCATGCGACGTAAATGTTGCTCACATAACCATACGCAAGCTGCGCAACGAATCTTCTCAAGACGTAAAGTAGTTTCTAAATCACCTCCATCTCCATGTGGCCTAGTAAAACGTCCACGCAAAGAGGGAACATCGTAAGGCTTGAGTTTTTCAGGGATTTCATTGGACGCTAGATAGGCTGCAGGCTTATCGTTTGTCTGAGCACGACGGATATAAAAAACCTCTAAACCTTCACCATGAATAGTCTGTGCAATGGCCATACATCCAGGACAGCAGAATTGTCGCTGTACCCCACCCAACTCTGTTTGTATTAAATCACCAGGCAAAATACTACTTGCGCAGTGGTAACAAGTGGCTTTAATGCTATTCGTCATTGCTCATGAATTAGGTTTATCTACCCAGCCACTGCGACGTTCATAAATGACAAAGAAAACTCCCCACATCACAACCGCAATGTAGGCCCAGATCCATGCAATTTGGGATGAGCGTGAACCAGAAATATCTAGTACAAAACCAAAAATCGCAGGTCCCAATAAACCGCCGCCAAATCCCATGAGGGAATGGAGCCCCATGGCAGCACCCTTGATATTCTCTTGAGCACTCATCACCAAACCTGCCGTTAGCGTGGCAGAATCGGCCATAATAAAAATGGCATGGCCAATCGCTAATGTCACGATTAACCACCATGACTGACCGGTTGAGCAGGCCAAGGCAATACCCATCACAGCACTAGTCAACATCACAATACAAACCCACTTTTGACGCCCTACCTTCAGAGCAATCTCATTGCCTAGAATCGATGATGGCACGCCAAAGAAATTGATGATTCCAGCTAAGGTGGTAGCTGCTATCAAAAAGGATTCGCCAGATGTAGTTGCACAAAAAGCAAAGAAAGCCACAATCCAACTTCTCGAAGCAAACAATTCAAGTGAGTGGGCGGTATAGCCAAAAATAAATCCAGAGGCTTTTTTGTTTTGCAATACTAGCTTCCACTTATCAACAGGAAATATGTCACGTAAGCGAATCTGAATTGGCCCCTTCCACTTTTCTTGGGCAAGCGGTGGTATTAATAGCCATACAATCAAAAATGCGGCGAAAGGTCCTAGAGCAATGATGCCAAATACATAACGCCAACCCAAGGCACTCAATATCCAGCCAGAGCACAAATAAGAAAAGCCTGTACCAATACCAAAGAAGGCCGTATAAAAAGCAATATGACGAGTCAACTCACCAGATTGGATACGGTCAGACAATATTTTGAGGCCGGGCATGTAGGTGCCTGCAAGTCCAGCGCCATTGATCGCCATAAAAAACATGGCGCTCCAAAAATGATTAGCCAGCAAGCTCATACCTAATAAACCTGAGCTTGCTGAAAGCCCTCCCACTAGATAAACCTTGCGAGCATCTACACGATCTGTCAATGCTGTGGCCAAGGGCACAGCAAGCATATAGCCGAAAAAGAAAGCGCTGGCGATGAGGCCTGATTGCAGGTTACTTAAATGCCACTCCTCCTGCAAGGGGGTGAGGACCACGGCATAGCAGGCAAAACCTAATAAAGCACAGGTTTGTGCCATCAGCATAAGAGGGGTGCAACTAAGCGATTTAAAGCGCATAAAGTATCAGTAAAAACGTGAATCTATTCTACTCGCCAAAGCCTATCAAGAACCGCTACACTAGTAATGAATAAGATGGAGACAATATGAAAAGAACGTACATCCTGAGCTACTGTATAGGCCTCATTATCGGCATTACTAGTCCCCTAGCATTCGCTGATAACTATCCCTCAAAACCGATTAAAGCCATCGTTCCATTTGCTGCCGGTAGTGCCACCGACCAAATTGGGCGTGCATTTGCAGTCAAAATGGCTGACATCCTAGGTCAACCCGTAGTTATTGAAAATCGCCCCGGCGCTAATGGCATGATTGGTGCAGATGTCGTTGCCAAAGCCCCAGCCGATGGATACACACTTTTATTTGGCACCAATAGTACGAACGCAGCCCTCAAAAGCTTAGTCAAAAATTTACCCTATAACCAAGATACTGCGTTTACACCTATTGGCTACTTTGGTTCAGTACCCCTGATCGTAGCTGTCAATAACGATTTGCCCGTCAAATCACTCAATGGTCTTGTCTCCTTGGCAAAGGCTGATCCTGGAAAAATTACCTTCGCCTATGCAAGTACCTCGCAACGTGTTTCATCAGAAATGTTAGCTAGTGCAGCCGGCGTCAAGATGACGGGCGTCTCCTATAAGAGCGGCCCCAATGCAATGACTGATTTAATTGGCGGCCAAGTCAATATGTTTACTGCTGACTTTGCAGTCACCCTACCTCAAGTACAGGCGGGAAAAATTCGAGGTCTAGCGGTCACTTCACTGAAGCGCTCAGCCGCCATTCCAGAGTTGCCTACTGTGAATGAAGCTCTAGGGATTAAGAATTATGAATTAATTGCTTTCTTTGCAGTATTTGGTCCTGCAGGCATGCCGAAAGATGCTGTGATGAAGCTCAATAAAGCTATCAATGAAGCTGCTAAATCAAAAGAGTTAACTGATCGATTTGCCTCGATGGGTTTTGAATCACAACCTGGATCGCCTGAGGCGCTGAGTCAAAAAATCAAACTCGAAACAGTTAAGTGGGCGCAAGCAATCAAAGCTGCTGGCATGGAAGCTGAATAATGTATTAATCAACCTCGATCTTCATCGCTAGGAGCCAATAAGAAAGGCTCTTGCCATGAGAGTCGAGGTTTAAAGAAAGATTGACCCCTCCATCCAAAAGATCGTCAATCACAAAATTGAGCGCCATTAAATGAGGTAAATCGTAGCGCTTGACCGCAGTAGGACTACGAAATCCAAAATGGGCTTTCACTTTTTCTGTAGTGAGCTCTCTTTGTAAGATAGCAAAATCTTTTGCTTGATAAGCAATCACACTAATATTGGAACGAGATCCTTTATCGCCAGTGCGAGCATGGGCTATTTCATAAAGAGGAGTAGATGGCTTCTTCATGAGTCGCACTGCTCCCCATAAAACCGATAGGAAGGCTGGATCTGATCCCTAGGAATAAAGCCTACTAAGGTATTGAGCCGTGGTTTTAAGTTAGTACGAACACCGCCCCCGCCAGCAGGCCCACAAGTATATAAGGCAGTTACCTCACGGCAGACCCGATTTGCTAGAGCGCGATCTTGATGAGCAGTTGCGATTCGCAAACGAATATCTTCATAGTCCTTGTTAGCCTTTATCTCTGGACCAGATCCAGAGTCGCTAGCAAATACACTGGATGAACCAATCAAATCCACCCTTAAATCCAGTAAGTTACCTAGACGATCACGAATGATCTGCGCAGCTAATTGAGCCCGTTCATAGGCATGATGGCCCGCATAAGAAATTTCTGCCTCAGCCAACCAACCACCATCAATACAGATATTGGCTTTTAATGTACTAGGCTTAGGATGCCCTTTGACGCCCATGACCTGCACTCTGTTATTGCCCTGATCTTCTAATATCACCTCAGTAATATCAGCAGTGACATCTGGCGTTAAATACTGAGCAGGATCGTGCAATTCATATAACAACTGCTCTGTCACAGTCATACGATTCACTACGCCACCGGAATGAATAGGTTTTGTAATGCAAATATTTCCTGCCTGATCAAATTCAATAATGGGAAAACCGACATGACTTAGATCGGGCACATCTTTATACCCAGGGTCAGCAAAGTAGCCCCCAGTTACTTGTGCACCACATTCGAGAAGATGCCCAGCCATCGTAGCAGAGCCTAAAAAATCCCAATCATTCCAATTGTTTTTGAAATAGGACATCAAAGGGCCAACGGTGAGTGCCGGATCCGCAACGCGCCCTGTAACAACTATTTGTGCCCCCGCATTTAAAGCATCGGCAATCTCTTTTGCACCCAAGTAGACGTTTGCGCTGACTAACTGACTATTGGATAATATTTTTCTATCGGCATCAGAAAGGGAAGCCTCTAATCTACTGCTAAATTCTGGCGCAGAAATATCATCGCCCTGAACAATGGCAATCTTTAAGTCAGGGATACCTTTTGTTTTTGCGAGTTGAGCAATGAATTGCGCTGCTGCCAAGGGATTGGCCGCACCAAAATTACCGACAATGGGAATACCTCCACGCACGCAATCGACCAAAATAGGCTCTAACATTTCTCCTAATAAGGGCTCATAGCCTAACTGATGGTTTTGGCGACGCTCCAACTGAGCGAGCGCCAGAGTTCTCTCTGCCAAACTTTCAAATATGAGGCAGCTTGGCCCTGCTAGCCTTAAGAGCTCTTTTACCAGAGGTTCTGCTACTCCTAGCCGATCGCCAGAGAATCCCGCGGCGCAAGCTACTCGATAAATATCAGACACGATCGTCGGCTAGGTTTATTGTTGACTGCGGTTAGGCGAGTCTTGAAAGCTATTGGATCTAAAAGTCAGTACCAAGGTATCGCGATATCCGTACTCTGCCAGCGGCTGAATGGGTGTAGATTCATGAATCATGCGCTCATCATTCATAAGCAACAGAGACCAAGGCTGAGTTAGGGTAAATCGCAAACCTGCAGAGCCTTTCGCATCGAAGATACGAGTCTCACCGCCTTTAATGCCAACCCGATCCAGTAAAAATACGGCAACAAAATCTACGCCATCTCGATGCGCGCCTTCTGGCGTTGGGCGACCAATACCATCAGTAGTATCAATTCGAAACTGATGAGCCTCAACAAACCAGGTATTAACTGGCTTCAGACTATTTAATACATTCGCCAAACCTAGCAGCACTGCTTGCCAAGCTGAATCATCAATAACTTTGGTTTGAACAGGCTCAAACCAGCGCTCAATGCCACCATGCAAAGCGTTGTAGTCAACAGACTGCCAATGCGCACGGTGCGGCACTAAAGTGAGCGCATGATTTTTAATCTCATAACTTGCGTGGCGACGAAAGCGATACCGCCCACCATCCTTCAGATAAGGGTCTCGCGGCAAACCCTCCCAATACTGAGAAAGGTTTTGAAGATGCGCCAAAGGAACTTGACTAATCTCTGCCACCGTTTCAGCTGATACCACTGCAAAGCCATCGCTTTTCAGGGCCTGGGTAAGGCCCCTGGCTGGAGTTAATACAGGGGAAAGATGAGCAGAACTCATAGCTTCATTTTAGGGCAAATGGAA
>CALQED020000034.1 GCA_943329505.2 Polynucleobacter meluiroseus
AGTCGAGCGTAACTTAGCGCGCTTACGTTCTGAGTATGGCCAGGTCGCCCGCGATGCTTTCCAGGTAGTTGCCCAAGAAGTGGCTCAAGCAGAGTTGGGGATTGAGCCGAGCACTCAGCTAAGCGCCAAAGCCAATCAACCAGATCAGGCCAGGCAGGTCGAGCAGGGGGCCTATCGCACCTGGGAGTTTGGTGAGTTACCTGAGACATTAGAAATTCAAAAAGGCAATAAGACTTTATTTGGATACCCAGCACTGATTGATCGCGGAGATTGCTGTGATCTTGAGGTGTTCGATGATTTGCTTGAGGCGCGCAAGCAGCATGCGCTGGGCTTACGTCGTCTATTTGCGCTGGGTAACAAAGACACACTGAAAGCATTACAAAAACAATTGCCTGGCATTCGTGAGCTCGGTTTACTGTTTATGAATGTGGGCTCAGTGGAATTATTAATCGAACAGATTTTGAATTTGGCGATTGAGCGCGCTTTTATGAATGAGCCACTACCAAATAATGCGGAGCAGTTTGCTGAGCGACTGCAAGCAGGTAAACCTAGACTGTCTCTCATTGCACAAGAAATTTCACGTCATGCCTTAGCCGCTCTTCAGGGATATGCCGATCTACAAAAGAAGATGGCTCAAGCAAAAGCAGCATCGCCCAGTGCTTATGCTGATATTCAGTCTCAAGTACAAGGCTTAATCTTCCCCAAATTTGTGGCGGAGGTCCCTTATATGCAATTGGTGCACTTGCCTCGATATCTGAAAGGGATTGCTATGCGTATCGACAAGATGCGCTCTAACCCAGCCCGAGACGCCCAGTGTCAAAAAGACTGGGAGTCAGTTGCCAGACCTTGGCAAAAGCGCATGCAGGGCAATAAAGGTTCTGCCGCATATGCGATGGCCGAAGATCAGGCTTTAATCGATTTTCGCTGGCAATTGGAGGAGTTGAGGGTGGCTCTTTACGCACAGGAGCTAAAAACGCCGACCCCCATGTCGCTCAAGCGCCTTGAAAAAGTTTTGGCGAGTTTGCGCTAGGTCAAATCCATCAGTCTTTAAGGGTCTTTTGGGATCAAGCATTGCTTACAATATGCTCATGAGTACATTTATAAAGATTAGAGCTTTTTGCACTATTGCCATATCTATTGCTATATCGTCAGCTTCCCACTTTGTTTTTGCTCAGACTGCTCCATCTTCTGCTTTACCAGCCCAACCTAAATTAGCAGTAGTACTCAATTCTGGTGAAGCATCCGTGAGTTTGATTGATATGCCAAGTCGGCAGGTCATCAAGACTATTCCGGTAGGTAAAGAGCCGCATCACTTGATGATGACGCCTGATCAAAAAACACTGCTGATCGCTAATGCCGCAGGAAATGATATTGCCTTGATGAATCCTGTCAGTGGCGAGATCACTGGCCGTATACCCAATATTATTGATCCATACCAAATTGGCTATTCTCCCAATAACAAGTGGTTTGTGGCCAATGGTAATCGTTTAGACCGAGTTGATATTTATGCAGCAAATGGCGCTGACTTTAAATTGGCGAAGACGGTGAAGTTGGCAAAGACACCCAGTCATATTGCCTTTACTGCTGATAGCAAAATTGCCTTTATTACCTTACAAGATTCTAATGAGCTCGCAGCCATTGATTTAGAAAGCCAGACCGTATTGTGGGTCATGTCTACTGGCAAAGTCCCCGCAGGTTTGTGGATGACACCAGGCGATCAATATTTATTAGTGGGTATCACGGGCGAGGATTATGTCCAAGTGATCGATTGGAAAACTCGTAAGGAAGTAAAGCGTATCCTCACTGGCAAGGGTGCACATAACTTTCGTCCTTTGGGGGACAAGAAGCACGTTTTTGTCAGTAATCGTATTGCTTCAACAATTAGTCTGATCAATATGCAAACCCTGGAGAAGGTGGGAGATATTACTGGCCTACCTGCTGGCCCGGATGATATGGAAATTACCCCCGATGGCAAAACGCTGTGGGTTACTTTACGTTTCGCCAAAAAGACTGGGGTGATCGATATTCCCACAATGAAGTTGGTGAGCGTTATTCCAGTCGGAAAGTCTCCACATGGAGTGTTCTTTTACCCCAGGGCTCCGTGGGAGTAAGGCAGCGGATCGATGAAGCACGCTAGCATCATTCGTTTAGCCGCCGCGCTATTACTCGGTTATTTTGTATTCGCTGCCAGCGCACAGACTCCTAGCTGCAATAAGACAGTCTATTTAACGTTTGATACGGGCAATATGTCTGTTGCACATCAGATCGCTGAAATATTAAAGCGTCAAGATATTAAGGCTAGCTTTTTTCTATCGAATGAAAAAACCTATCGTGGCGATTTCGCGCTCGAGGATTCCTGGAAACCTTTTTGGCAGCAACTCGCTAAAGCAGGCCATCATTTTGGCAGCCATACCTACGACCATACTTATTTTGTAAAAGATGGGCCAAGGGGGGAAGTCTTTGAAAGGCCTCAATTTGGTCCAAAGGCTGGCATGACGATGCTTTATAACGAAGCAACTATGTGTAAAGAAATTCGTAGGGTAGACCAGCGTTTTCAAGAAATGACTGGCCAGCCTTTGCAAAGAATTTGGCGTGCCCCTGGCGGCAAAACTTCGCCAACTTTAATTCGGATGGGCGATAGCTGCGGTTATCAACATATTGGCTGGTCTCCCGCTGGTTTCTTAGGAGATGAGTTGCATTCCGATAAGCATCCAAACAGCATCCTTTTAGAGAAGGCTAGTCGTGACCTCCAGGATGGCGATATCGCTATGGCTCATCTTGGTATTTGGTCCAGAAAAGATCCCTGGGCGCCCGCAGTGCTCGAGCGATTGATCGTTAATCTCAAGCAACGGGGATTCTGCTTTGGCATATTGCCCATCGCGCACAAAAATTCTGTAGATCAGTCAAAATAAAGCATGGATTTAAGCCTTATTCCCTCTGCAATTTCAAGCGCCTATGGCAGCGTTCAAGAATGGATTTTTGCCAATCTGGTGGGCCCATTGTTATATCAATTCGATTTAATGTCTTGGGCCGAAGACGCCTTTGATGGCATTGATTGGTTTCTATTTGGTTGCGTGCAAATACTTCTGATCATGTTTGTTTTGCGAACTTGGGAGCGCTTTAATCCTGCTGAAGTACAAGAACGTTTTGCATCTTCAACTAAGGCGGATATTTTTTATACCTTGCTGCATCGCTTAGGTATTTTTCATGGCTTGATCTTTATTATGCTCTCAGGCTTCTTTTTTGAGATCGATTCTATCCTGCATGATTTTCGGTTTGATCGCTTCAATGTAGAAAACTGGTGGCCAGGTGTTACCACCATCCCAGTAGTGAGCTTTTTTCTCTATTTAGTATTGCTGGACTTCGTGGATTATCTCTACCATCGCGCTTCACATACCTTTCATGGTTGGTGGCAGCTCCACGCCTTACATCACAGTCAAACAGTCATGACTGCTTGGTCAGATAATCGCAATCATTTCTTAGATGAACTCATGCATGCAGTAGCCATGTCATTTTTTGCACTTTTGTTTGGCGTCTCACCAGGTCAATTTATTGTGCTAGTAGCGCTGAGTCAGTTTATTCAGAGTTGGCAGCATGCCAATATCAAAGTTCACTTAGGCCTTGCGCGCTATCTCTTGATCTCGCCGATGTATCACCGCCTGCATCATGCTGTAGGTTATGGGCATGAGGCGATCGGTAAACCCGGAGTATTGGGTGGTTGTAATTTTGGCATCTTATTTCCATGGTGGGATATGGCTTTTAAGACCGTCATCTTCCCTAAAGCGGTTTATCCCACTGGCGTGCGAAACTTAGCTGTTTCTCAGAATGTGATTACTCAGCAGTGGCAGGGCTTGGTACATGCATTTCGGGAGTTATTCCCAAAGTAAACATGCTGATGGGAACCTAAAGGAATTTTATGGTTGGATTACAGCAAGTATTTAAATCATTTGGGCTGGCGCTCGTGGGTACGATGCACCCACGCATGCTATGGCTCAGCTTGCGACCCTTTCTGATTGTTGCAGTTCTGTGGGGCTGCCTCATCTGGCTCACGTGGACACCAGTGCTTGAATCTTTGAGTATTTTTCTAACAACGTCGATCTTTACTAGCTGGATACAAGAGGGATTGATTTGGGCTGGCTTTGAAAATGCACGGGCCTGGATCGCACCGCTATTTTTTGTGATGCTGATCATTCCCTTAATCACGATCAGTCTATTGGTGTTGATTGCTTTTTCAACTGTGCCCACAATTGTGAGGATTGTTGCTCGGCAATCAAATTATCACGGCTTGGAATCAAAGCGGGGCGGCGGACTCTTGGGAAGTTTGGTTTATACCTTGTGGTCTGCACTCATTTGTTTAGTATTGGTGATGCTAACCCTGCCAGTGTGGTGGGTGCCTCCACTAGTGGCGATATTGCCACCCTTATTATGGGGCTGGCTAACGATGCGCTTGATGTCATATGACGTATTGGCCCAGCATGCCAGCACCGAAGAGCGTGATTTGCTCTTGGAAAAATATCGTTGGCCATTACTCACTATGGGCATTGCCTCCGGCATGCTTGGCGCTGTCCCGACCTTTTTCTGGGCCACTTCTGCTTTGGCTTTGGTATTGTTTCCAATAGTGAGTTTTGTAGCACTTTGGGTTTACTCTCTCATCTTTGTGTTTGCTGCTTTATGGTTCAGTCATTTCTTGTTGGACGCTTTGCAAACCCTGAGAAAAGAAGAGTTGGAAAAATCTTTAACAGTTGAAACGCGTATCGTAAATTCGGAGCTCCCGTACCATGGTTGATGTCATTAAAAAAGTTGAAGTAGATGCAGCAGGAAAGGATGCCAAGGCATCTAGACGATTTGGATTAATTATTATTGGTGATGAAATTTTGTCTGGCCGTCGCCAGGATAAACATATGAGCAAGCTCATTGAGCTCCTCAATGAAAGGGGCCTCAATCTTGCCTGGGCAAAATATGTTGCTGATGATCCAGAGCAAATCACAGCAACCCTAAAAGAGAGTTTTGCCAGTGGCGACGTCGTGTTCAGCACTGGCGGCATTGGCGCAACTCCTGACGACCACACGCGGCAGTGTGCGGCACTTGCATTAGGTAGCACTATCGCATTGCATCCCATGGCAAAAGAGTTGATTACAGGCCGTATTCAGGCGACAGCAGAGGGCGACCCCGTGAAAGCTGATCTCAATACTCCCGAGAATCAACATCGCTTCAAGATGGGTGAATTTCCGGTTGGAAGTGAAATCATTCCGAATCCCTATAACCAGATTCCAGGATTTCGGATTCAGGAGCATCACTTTGTTCCTGGCTTTCCAGTGATGGCAGCCCCCATGATGGAGTGGTGTTTAGATGCGCATTACAGCGATCTATTTCATCAAGAAAATTGGGCAGAACAAAGTTTTATCGTGCCTAAAGGGATTGAGTCAGTCTTAACGCCATTGATGGAGCGTATAGAGACTAATTTTCCGGGGGTAAAGGTCTTTAGCCTTCCCTCTGTAGGGGACCCGAGCAAGGGCGGGGTATACGTTGATAGGCATATCGAGTTGGGTATCAAGGGTAATGCCAATCTACTAGAAAGTGCCTGGAGCGCCCTAAGAACGGGCACGCAAGCCTTGGGCTATGAAATTCACGATATTACTTAGTCTATTTTTGCACTAAAGTAGTGCAATTTCCTAGTTTTTAGGGGGTTAAAGGGTCAATTGGGCACTTAATTAGTGCAATAATGACTCTTCCCCGTTGTTTGCTTCAGTAAATTAGATACATCCATTGGGCATGTTGAATGCCTGGAATAAACAAGGGTGTATGCCTTGAGTTTGAATTCCGAGTTTTGTTTATAGAGGAGATTTGCATGACGAAGACCGTCGCTGATGTGATGAAGTTAGTTAAAGAGAAAGAATGTACTTTTGTTGATTTCCGCTTTGTAGATACAAAGGGTAAAGAGCAGCACACGACTGTTCCTATTTCTGCTTTTGACGAAGATAAATTTGAGAGCGGTCATGCATTTGACGGTTCATCTATCGCTGGCTGGAAAGGTATTGAAGCTTCTGACATGTTGCTCAAACCAGATCCAACCGCTGCCTATATCGATCCATTCTATGAAGAGCCAACTTTGGTGTTGACTTGCGATGTGATTGAGCCAGCTGATGGTAAAGGTTACGACCGTGATCCACGCTCTATTGCAAAACGCGCTGAAGCTTATTTGAAGAGCACCGGTTTGGGTGATACAGCTTACTTTGGCCCAGAGCCAGAGTTCTTTATTTTTGATGGCGTTCGTTGGGGTGCCGATATGCAGGGTTGCTTCGTGAAGATTGATTCCGAAGAAGCCCCATGGTCATCTAGTCTCGAAATCGAAGGCGGCAATCCTGGTCACCGTCCAGGTAAAAAGGGCGGATATTTCCCAGTAGCTCCGGTGGATACATTCCAAGATATGCGTTCTGAGATGTGCTTAATCCTCGAATCATTAGGCATTCCAGTAGAAGTACATCACCATGAAGTTGCTGGTCAAGGACAGAATGAATTAGGCACCAAGTTCAGCACCTTAGTACAACGCGCTGACTGGACGATCTGGCAAAAATATGTTGTTCAAAACGTTGCCCATGCTTATGGCAAAACCGCAACCTTCATGCCTAAGCCAGTGGTTGGCGATAACGGCTCTGGTATGCACGTTCACCAATCTGTTTGGAAAAACGGTGAGAACTTGTTTGCTGGCAATGGTTATGCAGGTTTGTCAGAGTTCGCGCTTTACTATATCGGCGGCATCATCAAGCACGCTAAGGCATTGAATGCGATTACCAACCCAGGTACTAACTCATACAAGCGTTTGGTTCCAGGCTTTGAGGCCCCAGTAAAGTTGGCTTACTCAGCACGTAACCGTTCTGCTTCTATCCGTATTCCACACGTGTCTAGTCCTAAGGGTCGCCGTATTGAAACACGCTTCCCTGATCCATTAGCAAACCCATACTTGGCATTCTCTGCCTTGTTGATGGCTGGCTTGGATGGTGTGCAGAATAAGATTCACCCTGGCGATGCTGCTGACAAGAACTTGTATGACTTGCCACCAGAAGAAGATGCGAAGATCCCAACCGTTTGCGCAAGCTTGGAAGAAGCCTTGGCAGCACTCGAGAAGGATCATGAGTTCTTGACACGCGGTGGTGTGTTTACTGAGTCAATGCTTGATGCCTATATCAATTTGAAGATGGAAGATGTCACACGTTTCCGTATGACGACTCATCCTATCGAATTTGATATGTATTACTCCCTGTAAGCGAAGGAGAGAACTTGAGCGCAGGTTTGTTGCGCAATTCGTTCAAGGGAGCAGCTACGGCTGCTCCTTTTTTTCCGACATTGCTCGATCAGATGCCTAATGCCATTGTGGTATTTGAGGCAGAGAACCAACAATTGGTTTATGTGAACCCGGCTGCTGAATCAGCCTTGGACCTTTCACGTAAATCACTTGAGGGTCAATCTGTATATGATTTATTTGGTGATAACACAGCCCTAAACAGCATGATTTCAGAAGTGAAACATGGGCATGTATTGGCTCAACGCCAAGAGATGGTTTTGCATTCCTTGCCGGGTAGCATTCATCAGGATTCGATTCCGGCCCACGTGGTGATTGCCGCACTGGAAGACCCAGCATTGATCATGATGGAGTGGTTTCCCATAGATCAGCAGTTGCGGAGTGAGCGCGATGAGCGGGTAACGCAGCAAGTGGAGGCCAATAAGCAGTTAATGCGCAATTTAGCGCATGAGATTAAAAACCCATTAGGTGGCATTCGTGGTGCAGCGCAATTATTAGAGTTTGAGTTGCCTGAAAAAGGTTTGCGTGAGTACACGCAAGTCATCATTAAAGAATCTGATCGCTTACAAACCTTAGTGGATCGCCTTTTGGCGCCCCATCGCAAAGCGCACGTCATGGAGGCCTTCAATGTCCATGAAGCACTTGAGCGGGTGCGTAGCTTAGTGATGGCAGAGTTTCCTAAAGGCTTGAGGATTATTCGTAACTATGACACTAGCTTGCCCGATGTCATGGGTGATCGTGAACAGTTAATTCAGGCAGTACTCAATATTGTCCATAATGCCGCGCAGGCCCTTACTGAAGAGATTAGTCAGGGCATTGCTCAAATCGAATTAAAAACTCGGGTAGCGCGTTCAGTCACCATTGCTAAGCATCGCTATAAGTTGGCGATGGATTTGCATGTAATTGATAACGGCCCTGGCATTCCAGAAGAAATTATTGAACGCATCTTCTTCCCATTAGTTTCTGGGCGAGAGGGTGGCAGTGGCTTAGGTCTTACTTTGGCGCAAACTTTTGTGCAACAACACCGGGGCTTTATTGCTTGTGATAGCCGCCCTGGACGTACCGATTTTCATATACAAATTCCATATCGCACGCAGGAGAAAACATCATGAAACCAATTTGGATTGTTGACGATGACCAATCTATTCGTTGGGTCTTGGAGAAGGCCTTAGCGCGGGAGAAGATCCCTCATAAGAGTTTCTCTAATCCCAACGATGTTCTCAATGCTTTAGAAAAAGAAACTCCACAAGTGTTGATTTCTGATATTCGCATGCCTCGGGGTAATGGCTTGGACTTATTGCAGCACGTTAAAGCGAGCCATCCAAACTTACCGGTCATCATCATGACGGCATATTCGGATTTGGATTCTGCAGTGTCATCATTTCAAGGGGGAGCGTTTGAGTACCTCACTAAACCCTTTGATATTGAAAAGGCAGTAGAACTGATTCATCGTGCGATAGAGCAAGGTATTCGCACTGAATCTGGCGCTAAAGAATCGGCTGGCTGGAGGCCCGAATCTACTGAGATCATTGGCCAGGCTCCTGCAATGCAAGAGATCTTCCGTGCAATTGGTCGTCTCGCTCAATCGCATGCAACGGTGCTGATTACTGGAGAATCCGGTGCAGGTAAAGAGTTGGTAGCGCATGCCCTACATAAGCATAGCCCGAGAGCAAAGGGTCCGTTTGTATC
>CALQED020000035.1 GCA_943329505.2 Polynucleobacter meluiroseus
AAACCTGCATAAAAGTCCATTTCAATTGGGGCCGATACATTGCTACCAGCAGTAGTTGCTGCGTCTGAAATCCAGCTAATTGAGCTATTCCAGTTACCGATATAGAAGCCGCTTTCATGAGCGTAGTCAAAACCGCCTTGAATTGCTGGCTTGAAGTTTGACTGGCTGATACCACGATAGCGATAGTCATTAACTACTGTGACGTTTGCTGTGATTGGGCTGGCTTCTGGAGCCTCCGCTGCAGGGGCTGTTTGAGCAAATGCTGCGCTAGCCAGAAGGCTAGAAGCTGCTAGTGCGAGAGCTGATTTCTGCAAAGTTTTCATGTGTTACTCCTTACTCGTTGTAATAAAAAAGGGTTGAATGCTTAATGCATGGAGTGATCATGAAGGTCAGCCCTTTTTGCTAATGCAGGCCATTCCCTTTAATAAGGCATTTGCACTTTTTTAGTGCCTAATATTGCACCACGGATGTGAATAATGGCCTTTTTATGCTGTTTTTGGCCTTTTTCCCCTTTTTGGCTTCCCAACATAAAATATCAATGTGTATCTTTTATGCAACTCTTAACCTAAGCAAAGAGCCCATCATGCAAAAACCAGGTGAAATCCTTGAGCAAATCCAACGCATTGCTAGCGATATGCAAAACAAAGTGGGCGATGCTATTCGCAATTCACCGGCACAAGAGCTTGAAAAGAATGTGCGTGCAATGATGAATCAAGGTTTTCAGAAAATGGATTTGGTGACTCGTGAAGAATTTGAGTTACAAAGCAAAGTACTTAGTAAGACCAGAGAAAAGTTAGAGGCGCTCGAAGCAAAAGTTGCTGCACTTGAAAAAAGTTAATCTGTTTTAACTTTGTACTCTTAAGTTTTACTCTGGATGAAATTCATTAAAAAAGTTTTCATACTCCTCTTTCGATAGGAGCACTTTTACTTCGCCAGTATCTGTATTTGCATGCAATACCGATACTTGATAGACCCACATACTGCCATTCTCAGCTGAGCGAGTAATCCAACGTACCCGCATCAATTGTTGAGCCTTGCCATTTGCATTAAATGCAATGAAATAGTCTCTGGTAGCTAAGCGCTGATGATTACTGGTTTGATAAAAAACATCATTTTCAAGAACAGTGCCACCCGATGCCTTTGCACGATCCAATAAATTACTTTGTAATTGATCAATGATTTTTGGGGCTAAAGCAGCTTGCTGGGCAGAAATATTTATTGAGCTAATCGAGTAAATATCATCATCAATCTTGACTGCTTCAAGCGTTTGCTTTAACTCTTGATCTTGATATGGGACTAGCCGCTCAAGCTTATCCGGCTTGCTTGGAAACAGTGCGGTATAGCGTTGCTCAGGAGACTGAACTGTGCGCCAATTCAGCTTAGGACTGCAGGCCGATAGAAGAACAAATACCGCTAAAAGTAGGCAAGCTCTTGAAACACTTCTAAACAATGCCGGCTCCATGCGCTTGTTGATCTGCATGATAGCTAGAACGTACCATTGCGCCTACTGCCGCATGAGAGAAGCCCATCGCATAAGCCCGCTCTTCAAACATCTTAAATACATCAGGATGGACATAACGCTGCACTGGCAGATGATGGCCTGAGGGCGCTAGATACTGACCAATCGTGAGCATATCAATATCGTGATCACGCATATCCTGCATCACCTCAAGAATCTCTGTGTCTGTTTCTCCTAACCCCACCATGAGCCCACTCTTTGTTGGTATATGGGGAAAGCGCTCTTTAAAGTCTTTTAATAGCTTCAAGGAATGCAAATAGTCGGCACCTGGTCGCGCCTGTTTATATAGCCGTGGCACTGTTTCTAAATTATGGTTCATCACGTCTGGTAAACCGCTAGGGGCATACTCTGAAAATACATCGAGTGCCTTATCTAAGCGCCCACGAAAATCCGGCACCAATACTTCAATACGCGTACTAGGAGAGACGCTACGTGCCTGTGAAATGCAATCCACATAATGCATAGCCCCACCATCACGCAAATCATCGCGATCGACACTAGTGATCACTACATAATTTAATTTCAAGGCAGCAATCGTGCGCGCTAAGTTAGCCGGCTCCTTCTCATCCAATGGATCTGGTCTGCCGTGACCAACATCACAGAATGGGCAGCGACGTGTGCACTTATCACCCATGATCATGAAGGTTGCGGTACCTTTGCCAAAGCATTCGCCAATATTGGGGCAGCTAGCTTCTTCACAAACAGTTACCAATTCATTCTCACGCAAGATCTTTTTGATCTCGGCAAAACGGGAGTTATTTGATGCAGCCTTTACCCGAATCCAATCAGGCTTTTTAAGTGCCTGCTCGAGAGGAATAATCTTGATTGGAATACGCGCAGTTTTCTCGCTCGATTTTTGCTTGCGTGTAGCGTCATATTCAAGGTCTTGGCGCCCTTCAATCATTTGCTTGGAATCGATTTTATTTGCAGTCATGATGGTATGAGTTGCTTTTGTAAATGCTCTAAAAGCTTTTTGCTAATCATGACTGTATTGTCCTTGATCCCAAGAGTTTGCATATTCACCGTCCTTAAGCCCTCATAACCACAAGGGTGGATTCGAGCAAATGCATCTAAATCAGTTGCTACATTGAGTGCCAGACCATGATAGGAACAACTTTTAGAGACTTTGAGACCCAAAGCAGCCACTTTTGCACCAAACCATTCTGCTGAAATACCCGCCTGCTGCGAGACATAAATGCCCGGGGCACCAGGCTTTCTTTCGGCCTCAATCCCAAAATCGGCCAAAGTATCAATCAACGCCTGCTCTATACGTGAGACTAACTCTTTGACATAGATACCAAGACGCTTGAGATCCAGCAATAAATACACCACGATTTGTCCTGGGCCGTGATAAGTAATCTCACCACCGCGATCGACTTGCACCATTGGGATTTGGTTGCTTGGTGAATGCAAATTACTGACATCACCTGCCAAACCCAAAGTGAATACTGGTGGATGTTCAAGAACCCAAATCTCATCTGGGGTACTACTGTTGCGCTCCTTTGTAAAAGTGCGCATTGCTTCATACGTTGTAGCGTAATCAGCTAAACCAAGATGTTTTATTAAAACCGTCATGAGCTCTCGTTAAAGAACAATGCTCACCAAAGGATGGGTGGACAGTGTTCGATAGAGTTCATCTAACTGTTCACGACTAGTCGCTGTAATAGGCAAAGTAATGCCAAGATAATTACCGTCCTTTGAGGGTCTTTGCTCTACTTTGCTCTCATCAAAAGTTGGATCAAACTGTTTTGCAATATGAATAATTGCAGGTAAATATTCAGGCGTACTTTTTCCCATTACCTTGATTGGAAAAAGCGATGGGTACTCAATAAGTGATTTTTCTTCGGACATGCTTTAGGACACCTCTGAATAATTACGATGGTCTGGCATGCCTAACCAGGCGCCAGTAATGATGTTACGAATGCAATGTAGCCTACGATGGAAAAAATGATCTGCGCCTGGCACCACCTGAACGGTTAATTCTTGTGGGCGTGCCCAATCCAAAACATCAATCAATGGAATGGTCTCATCTAACTCACCATGGATCAAAATAGTATCAGCTGGCACTGGAGCCAATGTCCACTTACCAGCAGCACTTCCCACCATGACCAAACGCTCAGCAGGACGCCCAAGCTCAGCAAGTCTTTGCACCAGATGACTTCCAACAAAGCTTCCAAATGAAAAACCAGAAACAACCAGTGGCAAAGTATTTGCCGAATTGCCCCACGGCTGATGTGCTGTAGCCTCAAACTGAGACCAACTAGCAGGGGTTTGCATCCATTCCGTTACGTGTTGCAAGTCTTCTAACTCACCAACACCATCATCATGCACTCCAGCACTGCCACCTACCCCGCGAAAATTAGGTCGAACACTGACATAGCCTAATTGGTTAAATGCCCGCGCCATGGTTTGTGCCACTTTGTTATCCATCGTACCGCCCATTAACGGATGGGGATGTGCCACCAAGGCTAGGCCACGCACCACAAAAGAAGGATCATTTTTCAGGTCATCAGGAAGATCAATCGACATTTCGATTGCACCAACAATGCCATTGATATGAATTACTTTTGTACGGCTATTCATGAATCACACTTTCAAAAACGAATAAACTGCAAAAAGCTATGCTAATTGCAAACGCTCTACTGGATGGCCCTTGATGAGGTGGGACTGAATGATTTCCTCAACGTCCTCTTTGTCAATTAAGGTATACCAAACACCCTCTGGATAGACCACCATTACAGGACCATCAGCACAACGGTCCAAGCACCCAGCCTTATTGACCCGAATTTTTCCAGCGCCAGCTAGTCCAAGCTCCTTCACCCGACTCTTGGCATATTCAAAAAGTGCAAACGCATTATGACGCTCGCAACAGTCTTCGCCATTACTACGTTGATTCAAACAAAAAAATAAGTGGTGTGAAAAGCTCATAAAAAATTATCTTTATCAATACCTAGATTTCAGGTTTGTTAAGTTGTAAATCATCCAAATGGTTGCTAATGGCAACCATATTACTGAAACCCATTGCATCAATTCATTGAAGTGCAATAAGCGCCCTTGCTGCCAATGCCGCAGTGTCAAGATGAAATAAGGATTATCAGGCATTACATTGATCGCTATCGAAGCGCCTACCAAACACAATATCGCTAAAAGTTGCCTTGTTCTCAGTTGGAAACCTAAAGCCCAGCGTAATGCAATGGTTGCTATGAGCATTCCCCAGAAAGCGCCTGCTGTGAGCCAAATCAAGCTAAACCCCCATCCAAACTGGAGGGCCGTAAATACAGTCTTTAAAAGGACTGTGAAGCCAAGTAAGCAATTGAGTATCTGCCATTGCGGCGCCTTGACTCGCATGCCCAAAGAAAGCAGGAGTGCAACACCTAACCAACAAAAACCCGTAATCAGCGTTTCTTGAACTACCTGATTGATGACTGTCGTCCCCCAATCAATAGAACCAAAAATGGCATGTCCCCAAACGCCGACTCCGAGCCATGAACTTTGGGGGTAAATTTGCGACCATGGAAATAGAAGAAAAAGGGCGCATATTACCCAATTCAAACCAAACCATTGATCAAATCTACGCCGTATTGCGCTTCCGGATAACCACTCAGGCCCAAGAGGAATGGCCAATAAACCGCCCAGTAAACCACCAAATACATTAGCCCACCAATCCATCAAACTCGGAATGCGTGTAGGAACCCAAGATTGCAAGGTTTCCACACCAAAAGCCAATAGAGCGCTGAGGCTGAGAGCGACACCTAAAGCAACAAAATTTCGCCAACGGGGGTATGCGGCAAAGACCAATAAAAATCCAAATGGGATATAGGCCAAGATGTTCACTAAAACATCAAACAATGTAATGAAGCGGGGCAATGGAGCATCAACCCAAGCCCAGGGAGCAATGCCATTGTGAAAGTCAAAATCGAATGGGTTTAAGCTGACATAGAGAATCAATAATGCGTAAGCAAAACTGAGCGCGCGAGCTAAGGGCATAGCCTGGAGGGGCCAGACAAGTTTGTGGGGGCGCTGATCTTTTACATGCATTCCACAATTCTAGGTCAGACCTTTCTACAATGGCGAAATGACTGTGAATTGCATCCTTGAACGTGTTACTGAGACCAGATCGACAAATGATGACCTGTTGGAGCGTTGGCGGCTCGGGGAGCTCATAGACCCTGTAGCTCGCATTGCTCGCAAACAGACGGCTGGTAAAGGAAGGGCTGGACGAACTTGGCTTGCCAATCCAGAAGACTCACTCTGCTTCTCCATGGCCTTTCCCTTCAGTCGAACCCCTGCGGAATTAACAGGCCTAAGCCTATTAGTCGGCATCGCAGTCATTGAAGGCATAGCGCAAGCATGCAATCTTGATCAAGCTGAGCTTTATCAAGCTGGTCTACGCCTTAAATGGCCTAACGACTTATTGATAAACCATGCGAAGCTAGCTGGCATTCTGATTGAAGGCGGACAAGCAAAAATAGGGGATCCAAGTTGGATGATTGTTGGCGTTGGCATGAATTTACGTAACGCGGATCTGATAGAAGAAAGCCTTCATCAAAGCGCTACTAAAGTAAGTTCCTTAGAACAACTTCTGCCTAACAAAACAAAACTTCCTGAGATTGAATACCTTTGGTTAAAACTTCTAGAGTCGTTTGAACACCATTTCAGAAAATTTGATCAGCAAGGTTTTTCCGTTTATCAACAAGAATGGCTCAAATGGGATGCTTTTCCAAGTCAGAGAGTATGTATTACTGATGCTGGCAAAGGCCCAATATATGGAGTCGCAAAAGGCGTTGATGCACATGGGGCTTTACTACTTGAGCAAGAAAATAATACGATTGCTGTTTATGCTGGCGATGTATCCCTAAGAGTTCAATCATGAGTTTATATTTATTATTTGATGTTGGTAATACTCGCCTGAAATGGGCTGCGGTTGAATCGACACAACATCCATCCGATCAGCAAAAAAAATTATGGGCTTATTCAGGATCAATCAGTAGTCAGTCATTGCAGTCTGTCGAACATCGAGCAGAGCTAGCAGATTACATTGCAAAGACTTTACCTAAGCCCGATGTCATTGCATTTAGTTGTGTAGCTGGGCAAGAGGCCATCAATAACCTCAAATTACTTTTTCCCCAATGGCAAGATGTTCAGTGGAGAGAACTCAGGGGCGACAGTACTGTTGATGGCATTCGCACGCTCTATCAAGACTCTAGTAAATTGGGAGCTGATCGCTGGGCTGCCATCATCGCAGCACGTACATTATCAAAAGTGAATGCCTTAATCATTAATGCTGGTACTGCTACAACCATTGATTTGCTTGGCTCTAACGGTTTGCACTATGGTGGCTGGATTATTCCGGGACTCGAACTCATGCGCAGGAGTTTGGAGAGTAATACGGCACAACTACCACTAGCCACTCGAGGAGAGGCTCATCACGGTTTTGGCACATCTACAAATGAAGCGATTATTAGTGGGTGTGATGCTGCTCAAATTGGTGCAATTCAGTACGCTATCGATATTGCAAAAGAAATGAATCAACCCATTGAAAAAATTTGGCTTGATGGCGGTAACGCCAAAATCTTAGTAAATGAAATTAGGCAATTGAGTAAACTGAATGCATTAAAAATTGAAACCAGCGAGGGACTGGTACTACGGGGTGTTTGGGCTTGGCTCTTAAAAAATCTTTAAGAACGAATTTTTCCCAACAAGCTAGTGGTAGAGCGCTCATATATAAATGGGATCGCAATAGCCTTCCCACCCCAAGTTTTAACAAGGCGAGTTTCTGCTAAAGCATCAATTTCATAATCCCCGCCCTTAACGTAAATATCAGGGCGTATTTTTTCAATCAGATTTACTGGGGTTTGCTCGGTAAACAAAACTGCCATATCCACACTTTCCAGTGCCGCTAATAAAGCTTGTCGATCCGCTTCCGAGTTAATTGGCCTATCGTCACCCTTACCTAATATCTTGACTGAAGCATCTGAATTCACGCCAACCACAAGGCTTGCCCCTAATGCACGTGCTTGCGCTAAATAACTAGCATGGCCACGATGCAAAATATCAAACACACCGTTGGTAAACACCAGCGGTCTAGGCAGCTTAGCGAGACGACTCTCAAGCTGCTCGGGGGAGCAAACTTTAGACTCAAAAGCAGGCGGGGGTAGAGAAGTCATAACGCAATATTAATAGCATTGTGAAATAGCCTGCGATATTACCTAGAATGTCTTAAACTTGGGCACTAATCAGCAGAAAAACAAAGTAAGAATATGGACCGCAAGAGACGCAATAAAGTGGCTGGATGGCTTTTCACACTCTTTTTCTCCATTTCTGGAATCGAGCTAGCAAATGCCGCCCCGAATTGCAGTCCCCTGCTTTCGCATACCTTTTTACGCCTACAAGATGAGGCGCCACAAAGCCTGTGCCAATATCAAGGCAAAGTTATCCTCGTGGTCAATACTGCTAGCTACTGTGGCTTTACAAGCCAATACGATGGCTTAGAAAAAATTTACGCCAAATATAAGGATCGAGGTTTTGTTGTCCTGGGCTTTCCCTCAAATGACTTTGGGCAACAAGAGCCAGGTAGCAATAAAGAGATTGCTGACTTTTGTAAAAATACTTATGACGTGAAATTCCCCATGTTTGCTAAAAGCGTCGTTTCGGGTAGCGCGCCAAACCCACTCTTTAAGATGTTGATTGCTAAAACGGGTACCACCCCAAAGTGGAATTTTTATAAATATCTCATCGATCGCAATGGAAATGTGGTTGATTCATTTGGCAGCCTCACTAAGCCTACTAGCAATAGCATCACCAATCCAATTGAAAAGCTCCTAGAGGAAAAAGTGCAGTGAGTAAAAAAAGAATTGCCATTGTTGGCGCTGGTATCTCTGGGCTTGGCTGCGCTTATGCTTTAAGACAACATCCTGATATTGAGTTAACCATCTATGAAGGTGGAGATCATATTGGCGGACATAGTAATACAGTAGATTTCACTTGCGATATTGCAGGCGAACATATTACTCATGGTGTGGATACAGGCTTCTTGGTCTTTAATCGCAAGACCTATCCTAGACTTGTAAGGCTTTTCGAAGAAATCCAAGCGCCTGTTGCCCCTTCTGAAATGTCATTTTCAGTATCGATTGATGTTACTGAAAAAAAGTTGACGCATCCAAAGATTGAATGGGCAGGCAATGACATCAACTCCTTTTTTGGACAACGATCTAACCTAATGTCGCCATCTTTTTGGAGAATGGCTTATGACATCTTGCGTTTTAATCGCTTGGCAACCAAGCTTGCTCAGCAACAGATTACAGCGGGTCACTATGCCGAGCCAGATGAAACGATTGCCAATTTCTTAGATCGCAATCGTTTTAGCCAAAGCTTTAGAGAAAATTATTTTTTACCGATGATTGGTGCCATTTGGTCTTGCTCAGTTGAGCAGATGC
>CALQED020000036.1 GCA_943329505.2 Polynucleobacter meluiroseus
CAATTACTCTCGATTTTTTAGAGTCGCTTGCTTGGTCAGTATCAGTGATGGGTGTGCCCGCTAAATCGAAAGCGGCGGCCTCTGAAGCTATATCCCCAGGGGCTGAAAGCTGCTTTTCAACATCACGTAACCAAGTCTTAAAAGCATAGCGCTCAAATAACTCGCGTAGCAATGCATTATCTTCAGGCTTAGCATGTAAATCATCAAGCCCTGGTAAATGCGGTGATAAATCGCAGTCCGTTTTAACGGTGATGAGTTGTCGTGCTTGCGGCAACCAATGCAATGTGGCACGCAGATTTTCACCAACAACACCTTTGATTTGATCGGCATTTGCCATCAAGTTATCGAGATTACCAAATTCAGATAACCATTTATTAGCAGTCTTGGGTCCAGCCTTAGGAACGCCTGGTACGTTATCTACCGTATCGCCAATGATAGATAAATAATCGACGATTAGTTCTGGGGGAACGCCAAACTTTTCAACTACGCCAAGGATATCTAGTTTTTCATTTGTCATCGTGTTGATGAGCGTGACAGAAGGATTGACTAACTGCGCTAAATCTTTATCGCCAGTTGAAATAATCGTCTCCCATCCTGCTTGAGTTGCTTGGCAAGCTAAGGTTCCAATAACGTCATCAGCCTCAACTCCAGTGACCATCAGTACTGGCCATCCTAAAGCTTTCACCATCGCATGAATAGGCTCGATTTGTTTGACTAAATCCTCAGGCATGGGGGACCGATGCGCCTTGTACTCGGCATACATTTCATCTCGGAAAGTCTTCCCTTTGGCGTCAAAGACACAGGCAATATGGTCCGCCTTGAGTTCTGATCTAGCCCGGCGCATCATATTGACCATGCCGTATATCGCTCCGGTAGGCTCCCCAGCCCCATTTCTTAGGTCTGGCATGGCATGAAAGGCGCGATAGAGGTAGCTTGAGCCGTCTACTAACAAGAGTCTATGTTTAGTCATACCGCAATCGTACAATCTAGTTATGAATTTCCTACAGGTCTGGTTAAACAACCGCCCGAGAGTAGGCCGAAAAAGGTGAAAAATGATGCATGCCCTACCAAACTTAATTAGCCATACCTTCAGCCAAAGCCTTGCTCTAATGAGCTTTTTGGTGGTTTTTAGCCTCTTTGGAGCGGGAGTGGCACAGGCTCAGAATACCAGCCAAGCTCTCAGCCAATCCGAACTCAATAGCATCAATAACCAACCGCTCTCTCCTATCGTCACCCCATCTGGTGCAATCAATAGCCCAGAAAATCGCAGACCGAGCTTTCAGCACAAAGAGGCGACAGGTACAGAAATCACCGAATACAAAGACGCTAATAGCCCAACTCAAGTGCAGGTGAAAACAAGATACACCACCTATGAGATGTCTCCACCAGACTCGGTGATGCCTGGCCCACCCTCTGGTGAAGGCAGTCTCTTGAGTGTGCCAAGCATTAGCATTCCGATTCAGTAAAGATTCTCAAGAATCATTGCTGCTTTATGGCTGTATTTACCCCCATTGAACTGAGCGAGATTGCCCCGTGGATCTCGCAACACTTCAGCATAGGTGAAGCCACTGAAATTCGGGGGATTCATGGTGGCATTGAAAATTCTAATTTCTTTTTAGACACCGCCCGCAGTGGTAAAAAACAAGAATACGTTCTGACTATCTTTGAGAGATTATCTGCAGAGCAGCTTCCTTATTATCTGGAGTTGATGCGCCACTTGGCAAATAAGGGTGTCCCTGTTCCTAAGCCCATTGAGAACAATCAGGGTGAAATTCTATTTTCACTCAAGGGCAAGCCAGCAGCTATTGTGACCAAGCTACCCGGTTTATCAAGACTGCAACCGGAAGCAAACCATTGCGCCTTAGTTGGCGAGATGTTAGCCAAGATGCATTTAGCTGGAAAAGATTTCCCAAGGTCTCAAGAGAATCTTCGTAGCTTGGCTTGGTGGCAACAAACCATTCCGCTGGTACTCCCCCATTTAAATACATCGCAAAAAGAACTGTTGACTCACGAGCTAGCAGCGCAAGAAGTATTTTTTTCTTCCAGTCACTACGACCTACTGCCACAGGGCGCCAGTCACTGCGATCTCTTTCGCGATAACGTTCTATTTGACCCCAAGGCTGACAGCGATAACAGCAAAGATCAATTGGGCGGATTCTTTGATTTTTATTTTGCCGGAACAGATAAATGGTTATTTGATCTGGCTGTGACGGTAAATGACTGGTGCCTTGCTGAAAATAAACAGGATTTAGATCCTGCGCGTTTTGATGCGCTGATGCAAGCCTACCAAGCTGTGCGCCCCCTCACAAAAGAAGAGCAGGCAAGCTGGTCACTCATGCTGCGCGCTGCTGCACTACGCTTTTGGGTCTCTCGTCTCTGGGATTTTTATTTACCTAGAGATGCGCAAATGTTGACCCCGCATGATCCAACCCATTTTGAACATATTTTATTAAGTCGACGCACCCTATGAAACTCAATGCAGTCACCCCCAAAGAAGGCTATACCTGGATTAGACAAGGTATTTGGCTATTCAAACAAAATCCATTGGGCTTTCTGATGCTCGTATTTATTTACGTCTTTACTGCTCAGCTAGCAGTCATCATTCCAGTGATTGGCGTATTTGCAGTTTTGCTCTTAACGCCGACTTTATCAGTTGGTTTTATGACAGCTTGTCGTCAAGCGATTCAAAAGGAACGTATCGGACCGATGGTGTATTTAATTGCACTGCAGTCAGGTGTACTGATTCGTAAACGAATGTTGCAGTTAGGATTGATTTACGCAACCCTAATCGTACTTATGAGCTTTATTTTGAGTCTACTAGTTGATTTTGAAATGCTACTACCCCTCATGACTGGCGATAAGGCCATGACACCGGAAGCGCTTCGTCAGATCTATCTCATCCTTTTCTTTGGCGGCATTTTATATATCCCAATCGCCATGGTGATGTGGTTCTCGCCAATCTTGGTGGCGTGGGCAGATATGTCAGTAGCTCAAGCGCTATTTTCGAGTTGCCTTGCCTTTTGGACCAATAAAGCAGCATTCTTTTTTTATATATCTATCTGGGGTGCAATTCTGATTGCCATGCCTTTGACGATTGGCATGGTATTTGATGCGCTAGATTTTGGTCAAGCCGCCTCGTTCATCATTGCGCCTATCTCAATAGCAGGTCTCACCGTCATGCATTGTTCTTTCTATGCTACCTGGAAAGCGTGCTTCGGTGAGGAAGAAATAGTTCTGTAATTCTTGATTGCAGCTAAAACTAATCTAGAATTTAATCAATTGCAGCAAGCTTTGCAATACTGAGTTGGAGCCACTTCACACCATGGCGCTTAAAGTTCACTTGGGCACGAGCATCAGCATCGACGCCCTCTAAGCCCGTCACCCGGCCTTCACCAAATTTAGTATGAAATACGTTTTGACCAATCGTAAATGGGTAGTCACCCCGTGGCGGTGATGCCAAGCGTTTCACTTCCATTGAGGCTGAGCCTACTCGTTTTGCGGGCCTTGGACGATCACTACCCGAGTCAAAGAAATCATTGGACTCATACTCGCGTTGACGGGTGTAACCATCTTGCCAGGTAGCGCCTGACCGAGAGCTACCGCCCCACCGCGCATCTTTTGCTTTGGGTGTTAACCATTTGAGTGAATCGGATGGTAACTCCTCTAAAAAACGTGAAGGCATGTTGTAGCGCACTTGGCCATGTAACATCCGCGATTGGGTGTGGGATAAATACAAACGCTCTTTTGCACGAGTAATTGCTACATACATCAAACGACGCTCTTCCTCAAGGCCATTCTGCTCATTGATGCTGTTTTCATGAGGGAATAATCCTTCCTCAAGACCGGTAATAAAGACAGAAGTGAACTCCAAGCCTTTGGCAGAATGCACTGTCATCAGCTGCACTGCATCTTGCCCCGCTTGAGCCTGGTTATCGCCCGCTTCTAATGACGCATGGGACAAGAAGGCTGCTAATGGCGAAATATCCACAACGCCAGGAGCATTCTCACCAGGCAACATCGCAGCAGCCGCATCTTGACCGTAACCCTCTTCCGCAATAAATGCAGTGGCAGCATTAATTAATTCTTGTAAGTTTTCTACACGATCTTGACCTTCACGCTCGGACAAATAATGCTGAATCAAACCACTATGCTGAATTACAAATTCCACAGTTTCAGGAAGAGTGTTGTGACGCGTTGCTTCACGCATATGATCCACCAAACGAATGAAGCCACCTAATGCAGCCCCAGCCTTCCCCTCAAGAGATGAAGCTGCTAAATACAAAGAAGATTGCTGTGCTCTAGCGGCATCTTGCAAAGCTTCAATCGATCTTGCACCAATACCCCTAGTTGGAAAGTTCACCACCCGAGAGAATGAAGTGTCATCGTTTGGATTCTCTAGCAAGCGGAGATATGCGAGAGCATGTTTGATTTCAGCGCGCTCGAAGAAGCGCAAACCACCATACACACGATACGGAATGGCTGCCGAGAATAGAGCATGTTCAATAATGCGTGACTGGGCATTACTTCTGTAGAGTAAGGCAACTTCCGTTCGCTTGATTCCGCTATTGACTAACGCTTTGATCTCATCAACCAACCAAGCTGCCTCGGCATGATCGCTTGGTGCCTCATAAATACGGACTGGCTCGCCATGTCCTGCATCGGTGCGCAAGTTTTTACCAAGACGCTCAGAGTTATTTGCAATAAGGTGATTGGCTGTATCTAGAATATGGCCATGGGAACGATAGTTCTGCTCTAACTTCACCATCATAGGATGAAATTGTTTTTCATAGAGACGCATGTTCTCAACATCAGCTCCGCGGAAGGCATAAATACTTTGATCATCATCGCCTACTGCGAACACTGAGCTACTGCCCATACCGCTCACATTGACTCGGCTAGCATCATGACCAGAGAGTAATTTAAGCCAAGCGTATTGCAAGGCATTGGTATCTTGAAACTCATCAATCAAGATATGACGAAAACGTTCCTGATAATGTGTCCGGATAGGTTCACTGTGTTTGAGTAACTCATAACTCCGCAATAACAACTCAGCAAAGTCTACGACCCCTTCACGCTGACACTGCTCATCATAGGCGGCATACAGTTGTGCCATCTTGGCTTGGAAGTCATCTCCCGCAGACAAATCCTTCGCACGTTGACCACGCTCTTTGGCATGGGCAATGAAGTACTGCAATTGTTTGGGGGGGTATTTTTCATCATCGACCTTTAAGCCCTTTAAGAGCCGCTTAATGGCAGATAGTTGATCTTGGGTATCTAAAATTTGGAAGGTAGATGGTAAACCTGCCTCTTTATGGTGAGCGCGCAATAAACGATTACAAAGGCCATGGAAGGTGCCAATCCACATCCCCCGAGTATTGATGGGCAACATGGCACTCAGGCGCACCATCATCTCTTTGGCAGCCTTATTCGTAAAGGTAACCGCAAGGACCCCAATTGGCGATACCTGGCCCGTTTGGATCAACCAGGCTATCCGGGTAGTCAGAACACGTGTCTTGCCACTACCAGCCCCAGCCAAAATTAAAGCTGATTGGGCTTGATCATTTGAATTCACAGGCGGAAGGGTCACTGCCTCGCGCTGTTCTGGATTGAGGTTCGCGAGTAGGTCTGAGTACATCAGCCCAATTATAATTTGCCTCTTATGCCAAATGCCTCAAATACCCCTAATTCACCAGCAGTTGGTTCGGTTGACGAACTCGCTAAATCCTATGAACCCGCCCCGATTGAAGCCTACTGGGGGCCAGAGTGGGAACGCAGAGGGATTGCCGACGCCAGCATGGATGAAGGGAAAGACGATTTTTCAATTCAGCTCCCGCCACCCAATGTCACCGGGACCCTACATATGGGTCATGCATTTAATCAAACCATCATGGACGGCTTGGTGCGTCATGCCCGCATGTCTGGCAAAAATACTTTGTGGGTGCCTGGAACTGACCACGCTGGCATTGCCACACAAATTGTTGTTGAGCGTCAACTTGATGCCCAAAAAATTTCCCGCCATGACTTAGGTCGTGAAAAGTTCCTGGAAAAGGTATGGGAGTGGAAAGAAACCTCTGGTAATACCATCACTCGTCAGATTCGTCGCTTGGGTGCTTCGATTGATTGGGGCAAAGAATATTTCACGATGGACAGCAAGATGTCCAAAGCAGTAGTGGAGGTATTCGTACGCCTGCATGAACAAGGGCTGATTTATCGCGGCAAACGTTTAGTCAATTGGGATCCTGTTTTAGGCACTGCGGTTTCTGATTTAGAAGTGGTGAGCGAAGAAGAAGATGGTTCGATGTGGCATATCCGCTATCCCCTAAGCGATGGCTCAGGTCACTTGACCGTTGCCACCACTCGCCCAGAGACCTTGCTGGGTGACGTTGCGGTGATGGTGAACCCAGAAGATGAACGCTACAAACATCTGATTGGTCAATCAGTCAATTTGCCTTTGTGCAATCGCCAAATTCCGATCATTGCAGATGACTATGTAGATTTGAACTTTGGTACGGGTGTAGTGAAGGTGACTCCTGCGCATGACTTTAATGACTATGCCGTTGGACAACGACATCAATTGCCCTTGATTAATATCCTGACTTTGGATGCCAAGATTAATGACAACGCTCCTACTATCTATCAGGGGATGGAGCGCTTTGCCGCTCGCAAACAAATCGTTACTGATTTGGATGCAGCAGGTTTATTAGAAAAAGTTCAACCGCATAAATTGATGGTGCCACGTGGTGATCGCACCCAAACAATTATTGAACCAATGCTGACTGATCAGTGGTTTGTGGCGATGTCTAAGCCTAGTCCAGATAATCAATATCAACCGGGTTCATCGATTGCAGGCGCTGCCCTAGATGCTGTAACTAAGGGTGATATCAAGCTCGTGCCAGAAAACTGGATTAACACTTACACCCAATGGTTAGCGAATATTCAAGACTGGTGTATTTCTCGCCAGCTTTGGTGGGGCCATCAAATCCCCGCTTGGTATGGCGATGACGGGCAGATCTTTGTTGCGCGCTCAGAAGAAGAGGCTAAGGCCAAAGCTGCTGGTGCGGGCTATACAGGCACTCTCAGTCGTGATCCAGATGTTCTGGATACCTGGTTTAGTTCAGCCCTAGTGCCCTTTAGCTCATTGGGCTGGCCAGAAAAAACTCCCGCTTTAAATCACTTCTTACCATCATCCGTTTTGGTAACGGGTTTTGACATCATCTTCTTCTGGGTAGCTCGAATGGTGATGATGACTTGCCACTTCACTGGCAAAGTGCCGTTTCATACCGTCTATGTTCACGGCTTAGTTCGTGATGCAGAAGGTCAAAAAATGAGCAAGTCCAAAGGCAACACTTTGGATCCAATCGATTTGATCGATGGTATTAAGATTGAAGAATTGGTCGGTAAGCGCACCACTGGCCTGATGAATCCTAAGCAAGCCGAGAGCATCGGCAAGAAAACCAAAAAAGAATTTCCAGATGGCATTCCGGCATTTGGCACCGATGCATTACGCTTCACCTTTGCCTCCCTTGCTTCACTTGGTCGCAATATTAACTTTGATCAGAAACGCTGCGAAGGTTATCGCAATTTCTGTAATAAGCTTTGGAATGCCACTCGCTTTGTCCTGATGAACTGCCCTGGTAGCGATGAAGACAATGGCTTTGCGCCTTGCGACAACCAGTGTGGTCCAGAAGGCTATTTAGATTTCTCACCCGCAGACCGCTGGATTGTGTCCCAACTCCAGAGGACCGAAGCTGAGGTAGCAAAAGGCTTCCAGAACTATCGCTTTGACAATATTGCTAGCAGCATCTATCAATTTGTCTGGGATGAGTATTGCGATTGGTATTTAGAACTTGCTAAGGTGCAACTGCAAACTGGCACCCCTGCGCAACAACGTGCCACTCGTCGTACTTTATTGCGCGTTCTCGAAACCATCTTACGCATGGCGCACCCACTGATTCCATTTATCACTGAAACACTTTGGCAGACAGTTGCACCCCTATCCGGTAAAGAGTTGGCTAAACAAGAAAAGCAAACTATTGCATTGCAACCCTACCCTGTTGCTCAGCCCGAGAAAATTGATGAGCAAAGTGAGGCGTGGGTTGCCCAAATTAAATCAATTGTGGATGCCTGTAGAAATCTACGGGGTGAAATGCAAGTCCCCCCTGGACAGAAAGTGCCACTTTGGATTAGCGGCCCTGACGCGTTTCTAAAGGAAGCCACTTCATACCTCACTGCTTTAGCGAAACTATCTGAAGTCAAAATCTATAGCGATGAGTCTGCCCTCGAGAAAGATGCTCCCGGAGCCCCGATGGCTTTAGTCGGCAGTATGAAACTACTATTAAAAATTGAGGTAGATGTCGTTGCTGAGAAGGCACGATTAAGCAAAGAAATTGAGCGCATTAATAATGAAATAATCAAAGCACGCATTAAACTCGATAATGAAAGCTTTGTAGCTCGAGCTCCGCAAGAAGTTGTGGCCCAAGAAAAGCAACGTCTTTTAGAGTTTGAGCTCAATCATGAGAAGCTTGTTGCACAATTAGAACGATTGAAATAACCAGAGAGTTAAATTCGAAATGTCGATGAATACCAAACCAGTTACTAAAGCAGTATTCCCCGTTGCGGGTTTGGGTACCCGTTTCCTGCCGGCTACCAAGGCAAGCCCAAAAGAAATGCTCAATGTGGTGGATAAACCACTGATTCAATATGCAGTAGAAGAAGCCATTGCCGCCGGCATTACTGAAATGATTTTTGTAACAGGTCGCAGCAAACGCGCCATTGAAGATCACTTTGATAAAGCGTACGAGCTTGAAGCTGAACTCGAAGCTAAAAATAAACAAGCCTTGCTAGACATTGTCCGCAG
>CALQED020000037.1 GCA_943329505.2 Polynucleobacter meluiroseus
CTCGTCCCACCCCCTAATGGAGGCTTGGGCTTTTAAAGATGTTAGGAAGCTGTCTAAAGAACAGTTAGATCAAATCATCATTCAGGAATTAGCCAAGCTTGATGACTCACAAAGACATGCTGGTGTCATGGATGTTCAAGAGTCCATGACTAAAGACCAATTCTTCGCTGACATCGCCAAAATCCAGGAATATATTCGCAATGGTGATGCTTATCAGATCAACCATACCTATCGTATTTGCGGCAAGACCTATGGTGCTCCACTAGCCTTATATCAACGCTTACGTGAACGTCAACCTGGTAGATTTGGGGCTTATATCGCGCAGGGTTCTCGCCACCTTTTATCCCAATCACCTGAACTCTTTATCGAGCGTAAAGGCGATATCCTCAAAGCAATGCCGATGAAAGGCACTGCGAGCGCCCTCTCTGAAGCTGCTAGCACATTAGCAGATGACCCTAAAAATCAAGCTGAGAATGTGATGATTGTCGATCTCCTGCGAAATGATTTGAGTCGTATCTCTTTACCAAACACGGTCACCGTCCCAAACCTATTTAGCGTAGCAAGACATGGCGATGTCTTACAAATGACCTCTACCGTGCAAGGTCAAGTAAAACCCGATATTGCATTGGCCGAGATATTCAATGCCGTCTTTCCCTGCGGCTCTATCACCGGTGCGCCCAAGAAACGCAGCATGGAAATTATTCAAGAGCTCGAATCACAAGATCGTGGCTATTATTGTGGTGCTTTAGGTTGGCTAGATCCTAATGGCGATTTTGCATTTAGCGTGCCTATTAGAACGGTCGAGATAGAAGAAGAAAGCTTATCTCATGCCTCCACCTTTACCCTCGGAGTTGGAGCTGGTATTACGATTGATTCGGGTGCCCAGCAAGAGTGGCAAGAATGCCGTATTAAATCTGCATTCTTAATGAATCTTCCGAGCGCCACAGGTCTATTTGAAACGATGGCGGTATTGCGGGGTGAACCAGAACGATTAGAGCAACACTTAGATCGTATGCAAGCTTCAGCCTCTACTTTAGGTATTGCTTTTGCTAGAGATCATGCAAAAGCTGCCATTTTGAATACCTGTACATTACTAGATCCGCATTTACCCTGGAGATTACGACTAGATTTGGGAGTCAATGGCGAATACTCTGCCACTACTGGTCCACTAGACTCACTAGAAGGGTCAGTTAAGATTTTCTGGGCACAAGACATACTACCGAGAGATTGCACCATGTTCAGTGGCGATGCCTTACTGCGTCATAAGATCAGCCAGCGCACGCTTTATGATGCTGCCTGGCAAGCCGCAGTCAAACTGGGTGGCTTTGATGCCTTATTCATTAATGAGCAAGGCTTTGTTACTGAAGGCGGCAGAACAAGTATTTTTGTTCAAGCCAAAGGCAGTTCAGAGTGGCTTACCCCGCCAGTAACAGCAGGCTTATTACCAGGCGTGATGCGTGCCGCCCTGCTAGCTGATCCTCAGATGAATGCCCGCGAGGCTAACCTGACTATTAAAGATGTTTCAATGGCTCATGCGATTATGCTTACTAATGCTTTAAGAGGTGCCATCAAGGCCCATTTCTAGAAAGTCTGTATGAAGTATTGCCCCAACTGCGCTGCGAACTTAACCGTCAAAATCCCGGTGGATGATTCTCGTGAACGTTATGTGTGTGAAGCCTGCGGCAGCATTCATTATCAAAACCCTAGAAATGTGGTGGGCACTATCCCAGTTTATGGTGAACAAGTATTGCTGTGCCGTCGTGCAATTACCCCGCGCCATGGTTATTGGACTCTACCTGCAGGCTTTATGGAGTTAGGCGAAAGCACTAGCCATGGTGCTGCCAGAGAAACCCTTGAGGAAGCTGGAGCGATCGTAGAGATCGGCCCGCTCTACTCTTTACTTAATGTCCCGCATGCTGAACAAGTCCACCTCTTTTATCTAGCGACTATGACTTCTCCCCAATTTGCTGCTGGTGAAGAAAGTCTTGAGGTCGCACTCTTTCATGAGCATGAGATTCCCTGGGATGAATTAGCCTTCCCAACCGTGAAACAAACCCTCACATGGTTTTTTGCCGACCGTGCAGCTGGTGTATTAGAAGGCCAGTTTCATGTGCGCAGTCGCGATGTGCTCTCTTCAGAGAAGATTTGATTACGCCACATGAGTCAAATTCGTTGGCTAGGACCAAATGATGCCTTTCCAAACCCACTACAAGACCCAGATCCTGACCCTTCCGTTCCTGGACTAATCGCCGTCAGTGAACAGATTTATCCAGGACAGTTACTGCAGGCTTATCAACGAGGTATTTTTCCTTGGTATTCAGATAATCAACCCGTATTGTGGTGGTCTCCTGATCCACGAATGGTCTTAAAGCCTGAGCACTTTAAATGTAGCGAGTCTTTAAGAAAAAGCTTGCGCCTATTTTGCCAAGATACTCATTGCCAACTATTAGTTGATCAGGATTTTGGTGCAGTGATTCGAGCTTGCGCTACGAGTTCACGCAAAGATCAAGACGGTACCTGGATTACCCATGAAATCATGGATGCTTACACCACGATTCATGAGCAGGGTCATGCCCACAGCATCGCACTAGCTGAAAATGGACAGCTCATTGGCGGTCTTTATTGTGTTGCCTTGGGTGGAATGGTATTTGGCGAGTCGATGTTTAGCCTAAAACCTAATGCCTCCAAAATGGCCCTAGCAGCCTTAAGTGCCTGGTGCATCCAACATCAGGTAGCCATGATTGATTGTCAACAGGAGACCGCCCACCTGAGCTCTTTAGGGGCTGCACCGATATCCAGAGCGGAATTCTTGCAGCAACTGCAAGAATCATTAAATCACTCTAATATTGAATTACCTTGGAATTTTGATAAAAACATCCTGACACACTGGCTATGACTCGGCTCAAAGAACTTCCCTTAACGACGCTGCAGTTCTATGCAACTGCACCTTATCCTTGCAGTTATTTGCCGAATAGAATTGCGCGCTCACAAGTAGCCACACCATCTCATCTGATTCATGCAGATATTTACAATGAATTATTAAATGCGGGATTTCGTCGAAGTGGTCTATATACCTATCGCCCTTATTGCGATACCTGTAAAGCCTGCATTGCCACCCGCATTTTGGTCAATCAATTTATGCCCTCGCGTAGTCAGCGCCGTGCCTGGAAAAAAAATTTAGGCATGCAAGCCTTTGTCCTGAATTTGGGTTACCAGGAAGAGCACTATCAACTATATCAACGCTATCAAAATGAACGTCACGCGGGTGGCGACATGGATCACGATGATCAAGATCAGTACATGCAGTTTTTACTACAAAGTCGAGTGAACTCTCGCATTGTTGAATTTAGGGATGGTCCTCAGGATCCTCACCCTGGCCGTCTGCGCATGGTGAGCATGATTGACATCTTGGAACAAGGCATCTCCTCGGTCTATACCTTTTACGATACCTCTGATAGCTCAGCGAGCTTTGGTAGCTATAGCATTCTGTGGCAAATTGAACAGGCCAAAATACTCAAGCTGCCCTATCTCTATCTTGGCTACTATATTCAAGAAAGCGAAAAGATGTCTTACAAAACCAAGTACCAACCCATGGAAGGATTAATTGACGATCATTGGCAGCCGCTGACTGGTTCATAATATCTATCCATGATTGATCGCTATTCCCTTCTACGTCCTTGGCTGTTTTGCCTAGATCCAGAAAAAGCTCACAACCTCACGCTAACCAATTTAGACCGCGCGCAACGTTGGGGCTTATTAGAAAAGTTTGTTACTAAACCCATTGCTGATCCACATACATTGTGTGGAATCACATTTCCCAATCCAGTAGGACTTGCTGCAGGCTTAGATAAAGACGGTAAACATATCGATGCTCTCGCTGCCTTAGGTTTTGGTTTTTTAGAGATTGGGACAGTCACCCCACGTCCTCAGTCAGGCAATCCAAAACCACGGATGTTCCGACTATCGCAGGCTCAAGCATTGATTAATCGCATGGGCTTTAATAATGATGGTGTTGATGCTTGTGTAGCCAGAGTACGGCGTTCTCATTTTTGGCAAAACGGTGGTGTTTTAGGCTTAAACATTGGTAAGAATGCAAGTACGCCAATTGAAGAGGCTGCTCACGACTATGTCTTTGCCATGCAAGCCGTTTATGAAATCGCCTCCTACATCACGGTCAACATCTCTTCCCCAAACACCCAACATCTGCGTGCCCTGCAAGGCGAAGCAATGTTGCGCACTTTACTCGGTAGTTTGGACGATGCCAGAAAACAGTTAAGCGATCGCTTTGGCGCCCGTAAACCCTTGTTTCTGAAAATTGCACCTGATCTTGATGAAGATGATATTCATCTCATTGCCGATCTTTTAGTAGAGTTTGGCATTGATGGTGTGATTGCCACCAACACCACCGTTGCGCGTGATGCAGTGCAAGGCATGGAACATAGTCAAGAAGCTGGTGGCCTATCTGGGGCGCCTGTTCGCAATGCATCGAATATCGTCATCAAGGCCCTCAAGGCAAGAATTGGTAATACGCTGCCCATCATTGGTGTTGGCGGCATTATGTCGGGCGCTGATGCTAGAGAAAAAATCATGATTGGCGCTAGCTTAGTTCAGCTCTATAGCGGCTTAATCTATCGAGGGCCAGACCTCGTTAATGAGTGCGCGAGAGCTTTAAGACAGCCTTAAAGTTGCATTCTGGCTAACGGTTGGCCTGAATCTGGACCTAAAGTCCAAAATCCCGCTCAAAAAACGCATTTCATAATATGCAATATGGGATGAAATCGCTACAATATGGCCTATGAGTACTAGCAAAACTGTCAAAACCTCTAAAAATACTGGGGAAGTGGCTAAAACCGCTATCCAAGTGGTTGAGCGCATGATGAATTTGCTCGATGCCTTAGCCATTCATGAGGAATCAAGCAGCCTCAAGAACCTCTCCGCAGAGACTGGTCTTCACCCTTCTACTGCTCACCGCATTTTGAATGACATGGTCGCCTGCAGACTCGTAGAGCGCGGGGACGGTGGGACTTATCGATTGGGATTAAAACTCTTAGAGTTGGGCAATCTCGTCAAGGCAAGGCTCTCCGTGCGCGAAGCTGCTCAAGCACCAATGCGATCCCTACATAAAACCACCGGTGAAACTGTCAATCTCTCAGTGCGCCAAGGTGATGAAATTGTTTATATAGATCGTGCCTATAGTGAACGCTCTGGGATGCAAGTAGTTCGTGCCATCGGTGGCCGCGCGCCTTTGCACTTAACCTCTGTTGGCAAGCTCTTCTTAGCCAGTGATGATGCCAACCAAGTCCGTGCCTATGTCACACGTACTGGTCTTTCAGGGCACACTCGAAACAGCATTACTGATTTAAGCAAACTCGAATCTGAACTCAATCTTGTCCGTAGAGTGGGTAGCGCTCGAGATAATGAAGAGCTTGAGCTTGGTGTGAGCTGTCTGGCTGCTGGTATTTTGGATGACACGGGTAAATTAGTTGCTGGTTTATCGCTGAGCGCCCCAACCGATCGTATTCAGGCGGATTGGCTGAAATCACTTCAAGAAACTGCCCTGCAAATCTCCAAGGGTATGGGCTATAAACCGAAGTCTGCTGAACCAGGTACTTCAACCTAGCTCATCCACTTTACATTAAGCGACGTATCGGTTGCGTGCCAGATGGCATGCGCTCATACCAATCGCGCACACGTACCGCATCAGCAAAACGAGATTGTGTGCCGACTGAATCTAGGAACACCAACAATAAAGGCGTGTTATTAACACGCGCTTGCATCACCAAACATTTTCCGGCTGCATTAATAAAGCCTGTTTTTTGTAAGCCAATATCCATGTCTCCAGAGCGCACTAAACGATTGGTGTTCAAGAACTTTTGTGGGCGCTTAGCAATCATCATCGTTAAATCAGGCCAAGTGGAATACTCTCGAATCAACTTGTATTGGTATGCTGCGTTTAGCATGCGTGCTAAATCTTCTGCGGTAGCAACGTTATCACTCAGTAAGCCTGTTGGATCTGCAAAATGGGAATGCTCCATATTTAGCTCTTTTGCTTTGCGATTCATGGCTCCCACAAAAGCCGAGATACCTCCTGGGTAATTTCTACCTAAGGTATATGCAGCACGGTTCTCAGAGGACATCAGCGCCAACAACAAAGCTTCTTGACGGCTTAATACAGTGCCACCAGCAAGACGCGAGCTACGATAGCTATGTACATCATCAGCATTAATCACCAAGGTCTCATCCAAGGGCAATTTGGAATCTAAGACCACCATGGCGGTCATCAGCTTGGTGATTGATGCAATGGGTAAGCTAACTGTGGGATTTTTTTCGAAGTAAACCTCTTTAGTATCTTGATTCACCACCATCGCAACACTGGATTTAAGACTAAGGTCATCATGCTGGCCACGCAAGCCGAGGGCAGTTGCAAATGATGGTGGCGCGACGACTGCTGGCGCAGCAGATCGGGTTACGGTAACCCGAACGGTCTTTGGCTTCTTGGATGATTTATTCTGTGCTTTAGTAGTTTTAGTGGTTTTGGCCTGATTGTCTTTATCTTTGCCGGCGGCAATGGCTGGCGCGATCTGGAGTGCGCCACTGGCAAAAACTAAGGCTATCGCAAAGAACCAAGCGCGCTTCAAACCCATCCCAAAATACCTTCCAAAACTTTTAACATACGGAATGATAATTAAATTCCAGAGAAGCAATGGATTTATTCGCCCCATCTTGACTAATCCACACCACTAAACAACATCTATTCCGCAATCGTGGCCACAACATTGTTTTGACGTCTATTGACCAACACTACGCCTGTCATTGTCAAACACAAGCCTAGAGCCATTAATAGCGTAAATGGCTCATCAAATAAGAGCCATGCCATCAAGGCAGTTGTGGGTGGAGTTAGGTATAGCAAACTCGTCACTTTCGTCGCAGCACCTTTGCGAATCATCATAAATAACAAACTAATAGAGCCAATGGATAAAGGGAAAATCGCCCATAACAATGCGCCCACTACAGGTGCATTCCAAACCATGACCCCTGTTTCAAAGAAGTACATACAAAAAAAGCACAGTACTGCTGAAACGCCAAACTGAATGGAAGATCCGGCCCGTAGATCAAATACTGGGCAGTACTTTTTTTGATAAAGAGTGCCAAAGGTAATGGAGAGTAAAGCAATGAATGCCAGTACATAACTTGCCAAAGGAATGTGGGCAAAACCGATCTTTTCAACCACTACCAAGGCTACACCAGCAAAACCAAAACACAGGCCAAGCCATTGGCGCGGTGTGACCTTCTCTGAAATCCACGCAGCAAACCAGGCAGTTAATATTGGCTGGAGGCCAACAATAATGGCCACCAAACCTGCAGTCATTCCAAGTCGGACTGCAAACCAAACTCCCAATAGATAGCCGAACTGCAACAGCATCCCTGCAACAGCGATATGCTTCATTTGAGACCAGCTAGGCCAAGTAATGCGCCACACTAGGCTGAGAGCAGCCATCGCAGAAATGACTCCCGCAAAGCGCCAAAACAAAAAGGTGGCAGGCTCTACATAAGGCATCGCTAAACGTGCAATAACAAACCCTGTGCTCCAAATTAATACAAATACGGGTGCAATGACATCGTCAAGACTAAGCTTCATGGATAACTGACTGAAAATATTGAGATTTTTATTGAATCATTGATTTTAGGCTTTTTTGAAACTGCCTCTGAAGATTTCTCATCAGCCCACGACCTGATGTTTATGATGCATTGCAATATTCAAGCCATATAATCAAAGCTAAAGTAGTCATTGACCCAAGAGGTCTGCAAGGTCATAGTGGTGAGTAGTAAAGAGTGTGCCCAAAGAAAGAGGTTTAAATGAACTTAACGCCAGAACAATTCGCAGCGGCACAAAAAGCCAATTTAGAAACTTTGAGTGGTCTAACCAATCAAGCTCTTCAAAGTATTGAAAAATTGGTTGAACTCAATTTAGCGATCGCGCAGCAAAGCTTGAGTGATAGCGTAAATAACGCTAAGAAAGCGCTGGAAGTCAAAGATATTCAGCAACTTCTTGCCCATCAAGCTGAGGCTGTTCAGCCGATTGCAGAAAAAATTATTTCTTACAGTCGTCATTTATATGAATTAGCACATGAAACTCAGGATAACTTCACCAAGTCTGCTGAAAAGGAATTCGCTGAGGGTCAAAAGAAAATGAATGCCCTGGTAGAGGAATGGACCAGCAATGCGCCTGCCGGCTCAGATGTCGCTGTGCAAGCTATTAAGCAAGCTATTGCTTCTGCAAGTAATGTTTTTCAAACTAGCCAAAAGGCTGTGAAGCATGCAGTTGAAGTAGCGCAAACCAATATGAATACCGCAGCTGATGCAGCTACTAAGGCTACTGGCTCAAGCACTAAGGGCTCTAAAACATCTAAGGCGTCTAAGGCATCCAAGAAATAAGCCAAACGATCTCATTCTGGCAATACAAATGAATACAAAAGCCCTGATCACTCGGGGCTTTTTAATAGTGACGCAAGCTCAGCTACAGTACTTTCCTGGAGTTTTATTTCTTAGGTTCTCTTCTTCACTGGCGGTAAGTCTGTGCAATGACCATGTGCAGCCTCTGCAGCCAAGCCGACAGACTCACCAAGGGTTGGATGCGGATGAATGGTTTTGCCAATATCGA
>CALQED020000038.1 GCA_943329505.2 Polynucleobacter meluiroseus
CCTGATTTAGGCATCGCAAAAGCCACCTGAATGGAGTCGCCCAGCACATGAATATCTTTTTGGGCAGTCGATTCAAAATTGATGAAATTGACATTGACCCAGCGTCCATTGGAATTGGCAAGACCCGTTTTGACAGCAATTTCACCAGCACTCATCGCAGGTAGCAAATTCAATACATCTGCTTTGACATCATCTTGAATTTCAAACTTAATTGTTTTCGTTTTGGCATCAACCGCTGTGACGTTATGTTTGGGTAAATACTCGATCATTCCTGGGTATTGTTCAGCCCATACCTTCTTAAACAAGGCGCCTTTAGAGGTGACATCTTGATTAGCGTCCAAGATCAGCACTTTTGACTTCGGCTTATTTTGCTTGAAGTAGCTAGCGACCTGGCAGGCACGTTCATAAGGCCCAGGAGGGCAGCGATAGGGGGCTTCTGGAATGCTGAGGGCATAAGTGCCGCCATCACGCATCGAGGCTAGCTGTTGATGAAGGGCAACAGTTTCAGCTCCAGCTTTCCATGCTTGCAAAGTAACACCTGCTTGATTTGCTTGAGCAAGTCCTTCGATGCTATTCATGAGGAGGCTGATGCCAGGTGACACAATCACTTTGTCATAGCGTAGTGTTTTTCCGGAACTGAGTTTGACTACTTTCTTATCTGGATCAATACTCGTCACACTCTCTTGAATAATCTTGATGCCATGACGTTTGCTGAGCTTGTCATAAGGGCTGGTGAGGTCAGCCAAAGTACGAGTACCGCCAATGACTAGGTTGGAGAGTGGGCAAGAAATAAAAGAGGCATTAGGCTCAATTAAGGTTACCTTGGCTGTATTGTTGGAGAAGAGTCTCAGATACTTAGCAGCGGTAGCGCCACCATAGCCCCCACCAATGACAAGAATTTCTGCTTTTTGTAAGTTTGCGCGCGCTTGGCCAGAAAAGCCTGCGAGCATGCCAAGTGCTGCTGCACTTTGGCCAATAAAGTGTCGACGATCCATGGTGCTCTCCTAATTATTTCTTGCCAAGTTGATTGGCGATGATTTCGAGTTGTTCGTCAGAGTAGCCCTTGGCTAACTGCGGCATGATGGTGCCTTCGCGGGCGCCAGACTTAAACGCCTTAAGCTGAGTGAGCATTTGTTCGCTAGTCAGATGATTGATCAGGGGCATGCCACCATCAACAACGCCTTTACCATCGGTTCCGTGACAATTAGCGCAGGTAGCAGCCAAGCCACGATGATAGAGTTTGGTAGCATCTGCAGATTGAGCTTGGCTAACAATCGCAAAGGTAGAAAGACCCATCAGGGCTCCTACCACCAGGGTTGACTTCATTCGATTTGCTCGCATGGGAATTGATCTCCGATCTTATTTTTTCTTGCTCTATCTTAACCAAGAAATCATCCAGGGGGGCGTTTCCTATATAGGGATTTTTCATAAGCTCATGCCAAAAAGTCTGTACTAGAGCTTTTCCTTGTAGGGGCTTATAAGCCTATAAACTATAGGCATGCGCGGCTCATTTCCCCTTCGGTATGCACTCTTCACCCTAGTTTTGGCGGTATTTACCTATCTTTATGGCTTAGATAGTCGCTTTGCACCAAAAAATGGGGATGAGTACCCCTATATGCACATTGTGCGGATGACAGCTGATTCTGGCAATTGGTTGCCACTTCAGTCCCAAATGGACGGTATTAAAAATACCAAGCCGCCACTGATTTTTTGGCAAGGAATAGCGAGTACAGGCTGGGCCAGTGATTGGAGTCTTGCCAATTTGCGTTGGCCTAGTGTTCTATATACAGGGCTCACCGCTTTCTGCCTATTTTTAGCGGTACGTCGCTTTAGCGGGAAAACACAAACGGGATTTTTAGCGGCTCTCATTTGGCTATCTTTTTTTGCAAGCTATCGCTATGGCCGTCCTTTCTTAACCGATCCACCAGAAGTCTTTTGGCTAAGCTTGCCATTTTTGGCGCTTTTATATTGGGGTAAAAGTGCTTTTGAATCTAAATTCTTTTTTCCAGTTTTAGCAGGTATCTGTTTTGGCTTAGCACTCTTTGCAAAATCCTTTGCGTATATTGCGCCTGCTTCCTTGGCCCTCGGTTTGTATTATTGGCATTGGCGAAAATGGAATCTTCCTCAAACACTAATCCATGATCTCTATAAATTAGTCTTCATTGTGGTGTTAGCCCTAGGCATTTTTGCTTTGTGGTTTGTTTTAGACCCTCAGCCAGAAGCCGTTTGGAGAGAATTTGTGCTGGGTGAGAACGCAGCTAAGTTTGCTGCACGAACTTCTCACTACTTACTAGATTTAGTTCGTGGCGGCGATAGTATTTGGATGCTACTGATCACGACCTTAGCCAATGCGGGCTTGCTGACATTTGTATTAATCACAACCCTCATCCAATGCTGGCACGAACGCCGATTTTTATCAGCAGCAGAAGTTTTATTGTTATTGCTGATCGCTACATTCTTCGTAGTGTTTAGCTTGCCAAGTCAGCGCTCTGGCCGTTATCTATTGCCAGTGATGCCTGCGTTTGCAGCACTCATTGCATTGCATTGGGAGCGCTTACCTTTATGGGGCTTCCGTATTGCTTTGTTATTACAGATATTAGTGTTGGCGATTTTGCTTTGGCTTGGATTGAATTTGCAAACTTCAAACTTTATGGGTGAAGTAGGATCATGGTCATATCATCCAGTTCACTGGATCTTCATGGCTACGGCTTTAGTCATGGTTCTGACTGGCCTGATTAAGAAAGCCCAATGCAAAACGCTAGCTCTGGTTGGATGTTTTCTGACTTACTGTGCTCTCACCAGTAGTTTGGCTCCATTAGAAGGGCAATTAGGTCGCTTTTCTGCTCAGACAATGGCACAAGTACATGGCAAGGATGTTTGGATTCCTTGCGACTATCGGGCAAAAGATGAGGAATACCGTTTACTCTTGCCTGGTGCTCAACTTCATGGCTACCTGGCTAAGGATGCTGGTGATGTAGCGACTCTTACTAAAACGTATCCCTTGGTTGCGGTGCACTCTCCATTAGGAGTTGCGCCAAGCATATGTGAGTCATGTCAGATGGTCGGACAGAGAATGGAAATGAGATCGCGCCATTCCGATGAAGAAATTAAAGCTATGCTACTTGGCAGAATTGGCGAGCATCTTTTTGTCACTGAATACTTGGTCGCGACACCCGTTTCTAATGCGGATTTATTGAATGTGAAGGATGTCTGTAGATGAGTCGTGTGATTGCCCTGTGTTTTTTACTGCTGGCTGCTGTTCTGGGTTATATCCACATGGATAGTCGTCCTGTCTGGGCGCCTTTTTTGGTTCAGGAACTCACTACACTTGAGGTAGGTAATGCAGATAAGCTTCAGCCAGAAAATAAGCTTAGCAGCAAGACAAAGGCATCCACTCAAGCCGCCATTCCGAATCCACAGCTTGATTGGTTGCCAGATACTGGCGCTGCATCAGTTCATGCTGCTTCACTGATTGCACTCAAGGATGGCAGTATCAGGGCATTTTGGTTTGCGGGAAGTCGTGAAGGCGCTGCTGACGTAGTGATTAATACAGCAGTGCTTGATCCAAAAACAAAATCTTGGGCAGCGCCTACCGTCGTGATCGATCGAGTCGGGGCAGAAAAAGGCTTAGCCCGCTACATTGCTAAGTTAGGCAATCCAGTACCCGCTCGCTTAGCAGATGGGCGTTTGCAATTATTTTTTGTAACGGTCTCGATCGGTGGTTGGGCTGGTAGCTCTATCTCAACCATGATTTCAGATGATGAGGGATCGACATGGGGCCGTCCGCAACGTTTAATCACTTCACCACTCATCAATTTAAGTACGCTGGTGAAATCGCCTGCCGTTCCATTTACCGATGGGCGCTTGGGCTTGCCTGCATATCATGAGTGGGTAGGACGCTTTGGTGAATTCTTGAGGTTAGATGAAGCCCAGGTCATTGATAAGCGTCGCATGAGTTCAGGTCGCAGTGCTATTCAGCCTGTGATGTTTGTCAACGCAGCACAAGATGCTACTGCGTATTTCCGACAAACCAGAAGAGCTGGTCAGCCAAAGCAGATACCAGTGAGTCACACACAAAATGCGGGTCAGTCTTGGCAAGCCGCAACGGATCTTGAGATTGCCAATCCCAATGCTGCAGTGGCTGGATTGACTCTGCAGAACGGCGCGCATATTGTGGTGCTCAATAATATTGAAGTGGGACGACATCGCTTAGTGTTGATGATGAGTAATCCTAAATCAGGCCAGTGGCATGTAGTTGAGGTACTTGAAAATGATGAGGCTTTACCAGACGGACAGCGTAAAGAATTTTCTTATCCCTATTTAATCAGTACTAATGGCAATGATGCCCATCTGGTGTATACCTGGGATCGAAAAAAGATTCGCCACTGGTATTTTGCAAGTGCGTGGCTTACCCAGGCTTATAGTCAATTGCCGACCCAAATCAGCAATGAATCTAGTGCTGAAACTAGTGCTGAAACTAAGGGGGTTCAAAAATGAATAGCGCAATGCAAACCTTCGCTTTGATAGAGATATCGATTACTTGCTCTCTAGTGTTCATTTGGGGAATGCAAAAACTTTCGCAACAGCAATTTCCATGGCTAGCAAAAATACTCTTCCTCTTGGTGCTGGCCAATCTCTTTTTCTGGCCATTAGGGATATCTCTGGAGCTGCCTTTGGCAGCTTATGTTCGGGGTGCGATTGGTGACCTTAGTGTTGTGACAACTTTATTACTATGGAGTGCCTTACTTCCTAATAACAAGAGTGCGCCCTTTGCCTTTAAATTGAGTATCGCCATGATTGCGTTGGCTTTTTATCCCTTTGCACTGGGTTTGGGGATGATTGATCCTTACGCATGGGGTTACGGTTCTATTGCATTCTTGATTGCCGTGCTGGTGTTTGCAGTAATCTGTGGACTTGCCAATTGGAGCAAGGGAGTTTGGATTATTGGATTGGCAATCATTGCTTGGACAGTGCATTGGCACGAGTCTGCCAACCTTTGGGATTACCTACTAGACCCATTCTTGGCAATTTGGGCGATCTTTGGCATTTTTAGTGCTCTATTGCGTAAGCGCAGAGAAAAAGCCCGCTCCGGTTATTTATTTAGACCGGGTTAATGCCCATTGAAATGCAAAGCAGTACAGTTGGGTGCTAGAGCGAATTTAGTGAACTATTTATTGAGATTAATACCGAGGTAGATATGAAACAGGTGAGTCAAAAGGGTGAGCTGCTATTGCTAGCAACGATTGCTTGTGGAGCTCTTCTTTCAGGCTGCGTGATGAATCCTGGCCCATATCAGCCAGGTGGATATTACCCTCAGGCCTATATGCAAAGCGGGGGCTATGCCAACCAAGGCTACACTCAGGACCCAAGCTATAACGCTGGTCCACAAACGATTTCTTCTGCGCAATTACAGTCATTGGTTTCTCCCATAGCACTGTATCCAGATTCCCTGCTCTCGCTGATGTTGCTAGCCTCGACCTATCCGCTCGAAGTAGCAGAATCTTATAACTGGCGAAATAGTAATGCCTCCTTAAAGGATGATGCATTACAAAATGCACTCAAGGCACAATCGTGGAACGATAGTGTGAAATCTTTAATATCGTTTCCCAAAGCCTTCAATCTGATGGGCAGTCAATTGCAGTGGACCCAAAATCTCGGTAACGCTTATAAGTTACAGGCGGCAGATACGATGAAAGCGGTTCAAGCTTTAAGAAAAAAAGCACTTGATGCTGGCACTCTCAAGTCAAATAAAGAAATCACTGTGACTACAGATGCGAATTCCTATATCTTAATTACCCCAGCAAATACAAAAGTGGTCTACATTCCTAGCTATAGCCCCACGGTTGTCTATGGACCATGGCCATATCCTGAATATCCGCCTTATCCTGTCTATGACCCAGCTTGGGGATTGATGGATTTTGGCCTAGGCTTTGCCATTGGCGCTGATTTTTGGACCTACCCGAATTGGTCTAATGGCACCATTAATTCTACGAATATCAATTCCACTAACCGTACCCCTTCTCGTGCCATTATTGGACCAGCTAGCATTGCCAATCAACAGCGTTTACTCAATGACTGGAAAAATAATGCTACCCCCCAGGAGAAGCAGGCGGTCCGTAATGATGGTCAACGTGCTGACAGTGCTTTTCAGAAGGATGCAAGCGCTCAAGAGAAGAGTCAAGCAGATCGTCTAAATCAAGAGGCGCGTAACGATATGCAGACGGATAGAGCTAACCCGAATATGTATCGTGAGGCCGCGCAGGAAAATGCTTTGCGTGATCAAGCACGCTTTGATAGCAATCAAGATCGCTCACGGAGTTTCGGGGGTGAGGAGGGATCCCGTAGTTTTGGTGGTGGAGGTGGCTATGGCGGAGCGGGTCGTTCCAGTGGATTTGGCGGCGGCCATATGGGCGGATTTAGACGTTAACCTTGATCAAGAAAATACAGTCATGAAAACAATACAAGCAAGATTCATCGTAATCGCAGCCATTTTTTGTCTTACGCAAAGTGCATTTGCACAAAAAGACCTCCCAGCGGATGATGCCAGCACCGCTGCTTTTGTAGAGCTCTGCAAAAACCCTGATGATCAAGAAGGCCGTAGTTTTTGTTTTGGCTTTGGTGAAGGGGTATATCAGACATATCTAGCAAATAGGAGTCCAAATACCAAGGTAACGATTTGCTTTGCAGACAAAAATGAAACTCGCAATCAGATTTTGCAAAAATTCTTATCGTGGAATAAGGCTAATCCCCAATTCAATCAAGAGCGGGCTGCTAAAACCTTAATGCGATTCTTTGCGCAGAGTTATCCCTGTAAGTAGTTTAATCAATAGGGGTATGAATCCTGATCAATAAAAAACCAGCCGAAGCTGGTTTTTTATTTCCTACAAGTGCAACAAATCAAACTTAGTCTGGAATATTCGCTTTACGAATCACTGGACCCCAAACGTTGATTTCGCTTTCAAGATGGTCTTTTAGCGCTTTGGCATTGATTTTGCTCGCAGGCACGATATCAATATTGGCATCTTCTAAACGCTTCTTCACGTCAGGAGAATTCAATGCTTTTTTCAGTGCTGCGTTGATCTTATCCAAAATTGGCTGAGGAGTACCTTTAGGAGCATAAACACCATGCCAAACCTTCACTTCAAAGCCTTTCATGCCTTGTTCATTGAGGGTTGGAACATTCGGAATAGCTGGCAAGCGCTTCATGGTAGTGGTGCCATACGCTTTGATGCGGCCATCCAGAATGTAAGGAATAGTTTGGGTTGTTTGGTCGCATAAGAGGTCAACCTGACCACCCAAAAGATCGGTAAGAGCAGGGCCAGTACCTTTATATGGAATGTTCGTCAGTTTGACACCTAAGCGACTTTGAAATAACAAGCCGCAGAGTTGTGAAACAGCACCAGGACCAGCATTGGCCATCGTTACCTTTGCACCATTTGCCTTGATGTAAGCCTCGAGCTCTTTAAAGTTATTGGCTGGCAAATCTTTTTTACCTAGCAACACCATTGGCACGTCAGCTACTTGACCAATGTACTCAAAGCTAGTCATTGGATCGTAAGGCAACTTGTCGTAGAGCGCATTGGCAGTCGCCATACCCATGTGGTGAATGTAGATGGTGTAACCATCTGGTGCTGCGCGAGCTACTTTAGTAGAGGCAATGGTGCCTCCTGCGCCGTTCACGTTTTCAACCACCACAGTTTGACCTAAAGCCTGACCCATTGGGACCGCAATTAAGCGCGCGATGGAGTCAGTGGGACCACCAGCTGCAAAAGGAACAACCAACTGAATGGATTTAGTTGGCCAGTCTTTTTGTGCCTGGGCAGATGTGCTGATCAGTGTGCCAGCTGCCATTGCAAGTGCAAGGCCTGCTAGGAAGGATTTTTTCAGATTCAATTGAGTCTCCTGCTGTAGATTTAAGATGGTAATTTTGCCAGTATTTCTATATATATAACAGTCCTAAAACTAGTGTTTACCAGCAAGCATTAGGGTCTTTTGGGCTAACAGCACCACTGGCCGATCTATCATTTTGCCATCTAGCTTGACTGCGCCCCCTTTTGATGCCCGATCGGCCTCTATGACTCTCTGAGCCCAGTGGATTTCTTCTTCAGTAGGCATAAATGCCGCCTTAACGATAGCGACCTGCTTGGGATGAATACATAGCTTTGCACCAAAACCCATCCTTTTAGCTCTCTCGGCATCATCTGTAATCCGGGGTAAGTCATCAGTTGAAGGCGTAACCCCGTCAATAGGAGGGGCAATTTGGGCTAGGCGAGAGGCTAAAACGATTTGATAGCGCGCAGTTTGTAGTTCAGTTTCTTGCACATCACAAACCATTCCAAGGTCAGCTTGTAAATCTAAATTGCCTAGCGCTAGACGGAGCACTTGATTAGCATTAGCAATTTCACGGAGGCGATCTAGACCAATCGCTGTTTCAATCATGGGAATGATGGCCGTATTAGGCAACACTAAGGCAGCGCCATTGATTTGATCGGCAGACTCGCTCTTGGGAATCAACAAGCAAGCCACCTGCAATTCTTGAGCGAGGATTAAATCAGCAGAATAAAAATGACTTCCTGGCGCGTTAGTTCGAATCACCAAGCGCTGTTTTTGTTCTGCAGAAAACTGAGACCATGCAGTACGAATGGCATTGCG
>CALQED020000039.1 GCA_943329505.2 Polynucleobacter meluiroseus
GCCAATGCGCACGGTGCGGTACTAAAGTGAGCGCATGATTTTTAATCTCATAACTTGCGTGGCGACGAAAGCGATACCGCCCGCCATCCTTCAGATAAGGGTCTCGCGGCAAACCCTCCCAATACTGAGATAGGTTTTGAAGATGCGCCAAAGGAACTTGACTAATCTCTGCCACCGTTTCAGCCGATACCACTGCAAAACCATCACTTTTCAGGGCCTGGGTAAGGCCCCTGGCTGGAGTTAATACAGGGGAAAGATGAGCAGAACTCATAGCTTCATTTTAGGGCAAATGGAACAGGAAAAATTAATCTAACTGCGCACCCGATGCTTTGACGATTTTTGCCCACTTCGCTAACTCCTCTTTCAGTAAGCCACTAAGCTTTGCAGCAGGTACTGGATTTAAATCCAAACCTTGAGCAATTAACTTCTCGCGAACATCAGGCTTTACCATGATTTTATCCATTGCGAGCTGTACTTTCTTGACTGCATCTGCTGAAGTTCCAATCGGAGCAAATAATGCTACCCAAACCTCACCAACACAATCTGGATAAGTCTCAGCAATAGTCGGAATTTCAGGGGCGGCACTAGAACGCTTAGCTGAACTAATAGCAATTGCCTGAAGTTTGCCTGTCTTAATATAATTTAAGGCTGATGGAAGACTCGCAAATGCCAGTGGTACTTGGCCACCTAAAACATCATTGATTGCAGGGGCTACCCCTTTATAAGGGATGTGCTGCATCTCAACACCTGCGCTTGTATTGAGCATAGCGCCAAGCAGATGACTAATCGTGCCATTGCCAGCAGATGCATAAGACAATTCACCAGGCTTCTTTTTAGCAGCAGAAATGACATCAGCAAGTGTTTTATAAGGAGATCCTGGAGGTGTCACCAAAACATATGGTGTGGCACCAATGTAATACAGGGGAATGAAATCATTAATTGGATCAAACCCAGGATTTTTATATAAAGCGGGATTAATTGCTTGTGCACTATTAATGGTTAATAGCAAGGTATAGCCATCTTTCGCTGAACGCGCCACACTTTGCGTACCAATATTACCGCCAGCACCAGGTCTATTTTCGACCACCACCGAAGCGCCAATCGCCTCTCCAAAAGCAGGCGCAATTAAACGGGCCACGATATCGTTCGTGCCACCAGCAGTTTGCGGCACCACTAATGAAATAGGTTTATTAGGATAGGGCTGTGCAATCGCCAATGATGAGAGTAAGAACCCAATGAGCAATCCTGCTATAGCAGTAGATTTTTTATACATATTGTCTCCGTTTAAGGATATAGCTGTTTTTGAGAGTTCAGACGACTTATTATTCTCTTTACTGAAAGCTGGCAACGCCAAGCCCTCAGTCTACTGCCGAACTTGATCGACTAAAAGCTTAACTTGATTTGATCCCACTTTAACGGTTTGCACTGAAGAGATCAAATCCCCTGCCTCAGCCTTGGCCATTCCAGTTTTAGAAATCCTGACTTCAATAGAAACATCAGATAACTTCGAGATCGGCGCGCTAGGATTCATGGCTAGAGCATCAGTCAAAGCGAAGTTCATCGGAAATTCAGTCGCAGGCACCCTCAGAACGGCTACAGGCATCCGCTCACCTGGTTGACGCGCGATTACCATCAACACATCTCCAGACTTCACTTTAGATTTCAGTTCAGCAGAAATCTCAATCTTGCCACTGACACCCTTTCCATTGGCAACAGCAGTATTGATGTTGGTATTGGTACCAGCTAAACCACCTTTAGATCGCGCCTCAGCAATCGAAGATTCAATCGTACGCGCCTCTTCAGAACCTGGTGGTAATTGTTGTGCAAGCTTTTCCCAGGTTTGCACGGCAGATTTGTAATCGCCATTGTTAAATGAGGCGGTACCAGACAACCATAGGGCTAGCAAATTATTAGGATCAAGCTTTAATGCCTGATTAATCAGCTGCAATGGCTTACCAGCAAAATTCCCATTAGCAAGTGCTACTAAGGTGTCTGCATATTCAGCCAATAGTTCAGGATCTTCATTAATCAACTGACCGGCACGACTAAATGATTTAGCAGCATCTTCATTACGGCCTAACATTCGGTAGGACCGACCTAACATTGCCCAGCCCTTTAGATTGGTAGGATCTGCCTCCATCTTGAGTGCAAATTCAGCCACCATCTTTTCAACACCCACTTGAGTCATTGGCTGCTGCTCATTTTTTTGCGACACCCGAAGAACGTCACCTAAGGAAAAGTAAAGGCCCGAAGAAAGTATCGTAATAAAGAGGCACAGTCCAATCACCACTTTTTTAGAAGAGCCCATCACCGCCTTGTCATCTTCCTCATTGGTATCTTGAAATAGACGTTGGCGCATTTCTGCGTGGCTGATTTCATACTCTTGGGCATCAATCGTTCCGGCGGCATGCTCAGCTGCTAGTTTCTCAAGCTCTTCACGATAAATAGCAGCATTCATCTGACGGCGGGAGGTGCCCTCACCTTTGCCCGAGAAGATAAATGGTCGCAATAGCAGCAGCAAGACCAATGCTAGTAATAAGAAAGCTGGAATAAAGAAACTAGCCATTCATTCCATCCCGTTGATTTTTACCCAGTGTGTTTAATAAAGCGTCGATTTTTTGATTGTCTTCTTCAGACAGTATTTTGCTCGAGACCAGCGTATTTCTTCGGCGCAAATAACTCAATAAGAATGCGATCCCAATGACTAGAATCACAAAAGGGCCAATCCATAGCAACCAAGTAATCGGCTTGACTGGTGGGCGATATAAAACAAAGTCGCCATAACGCTCAACCATGAAAGCACGGATTTGCTGATCACTCTTGCCCTCTTTAATCAGAGTACGAATTTCTCTCCGCAGATCATTAGCCAAATCAGAGCGAGAGCCTGCCAAGGATTCGTTTTGACAAACTAAACAGCGCATTTCTTCAGAAATAGTAATCAGACGTTGTTCTGTTACAGGATCATCTGCTAAAGGGGCAGCATCATTCGCAATGGCAGTTTGTAAAAATAGCATGGAGGCGAAGATTAAAAAAATGGCTTTCATGACTTTTTCAGTTCAGTCAATAAGGGGTAGATCTTTTGATTCAGAATCTGCTGAGTCAGTGGTCCAATATGTTTAAAGCGAATAACTCCAGCTTGATCAATCACATAGGTTTCTGGAACACCATACACGCCATAATCAATACCAACTCGGCCATCCGCATCGAATGCAGACAGTAGATATGGATTGCCCTGTCTTTCTAGCATCACTAGAGCATCTTCACGCTTGTCTTTGTAATCCAAACCAATCAATGGTGCTTGCCCCGATTTTGCTAAATCCACCAAAACAGGATGCTCTTCACGACACGCTACACACCATGAAGCCCAAACATTCAAGATCCAAACTTGACCTTTCATGTTCGCTGGCGAGAAGGTTTGACTGGCTTGTGCTAACTGCGGGATTTCAAATATGGGTGCAGGCTTGTTAATTAAGGGAGAGGGAACCTCATGCGGATCACGATTAAGTCCAATAGCCAAAAAGACTACAAGAACCACAAACAGAATTAACGGAATTAAAAATTTGGCCTTCATAAGGTGGCTCTCTTTAATTTAATCCGATAACGCTTATCAGAAATTGCCAGCACACCACCTAAAGCCATAAACAAACAGCCACCCCAAATCCAATCAACAAATGGCTTGTAATACACTCTGACAGCCCAGGCTTTATCACTCAACTCTTCACCAAGTGATACATAAATATCTCGCGTTAAACCGACATCGATTGCCGCTTCCGTCATCGGCATGGTAGAAGAAAAATAGCTACGTTTTTCTGGATACAGAGTTGCTTGAGATTTACCATTCTGTGAGAGTAGGAAAGTGCCACGCATAGCCTGATAATTAGGACCAGGCACTCTATCCACGCCGACTAACTGAATTTGATAGCCTCCTACAGTTACAGTCTCACCAGCCAACATGCGTACATCTTTTTCTTCTTGGTATGCACCAACCATGGTGACACCGATAACGAAGATGGCCATCCCTAGATGAGCGACTTGCATTCCAATAAAAGAGCGCGTTGGTTTGCCTAGTCTAGCTTGTCGAACGATTTGCAAACATCCAGAAGCGATGATCCAAAAAGCCAATAAGAATCCAAGTCCAGCCAGCCAAGTAAATTGGCCCATGATCAAAGGTATGGTAACTCCAGCACACATAGCAACTAAGCCAGCCAGCCATAAGCGCTTGATCACGGTAATGAGATTAGTATTTTTCCAATTAGTCCAAGGCCCAATTCCCATTAGTACCAACAGCGGCACCATGATAGGGACAAAGACGCTATTGAAATAAGGAGGGCCTACCGAAATCTTTCCTAAATGCAGCGCATCTATCAACAAGGGATAGAGCGTACCTAACAAGACGGAACCAGCTGAAACCACTAAGAACACATTACCTAACAAAATAAATGTTTCTCTTGAGCTCAAGCTAAATTTTCCACCCAAGGTATTTTTGGGGGCACGCCATGCATACAAAGCGAGTGAGGAACCCACTACTAGCGATAAGAAAATCAAAATGAAGATACCGCGCCTTGGATCAGTGGCGAAAGCATGGACTGATGTCAAGACGCCAGAACGCACCAAGAATGTACCTAGCAAGGAAAGTGAGAAAGCGGTAATTGCCAAGAGCAAGGTCCAGCTTTTAAAGCCTCCACGCTTTTCAGTGACTGCCAAAGAGTGCAGCAAAGCCGTACCCACTAGCCAAGGAATAAATGAAGCGTTTTCAACGGGATCCCAAAACCACCATCCACCCCAACCTAATTCGTAATAAGCCCACCAAGAGCCTAATGCGATGCCAAGGGTCAAAAATACCCATGCAGCCGTTGTCCATGGGCGAGACCAGCGCGCCCATGCAGCATCCAACCTGCCAGATAGTAATGAAGCGATTGCAAATGCAAATGCGACTGAAAAACCAACATAGCCCATATACAACATCGGCGGATGAAACACTAAGCCTGGATCCTGCAGCAAGGGATTTAATGAACGACCATCTGGAGCAGCAGGTAATAGACGCTCAAACGGATTGGAGGTGGTTAATACAAAGAGCAATAAACCACTAGTTACCAAACCAAGCACACCAATAACCCTGGCGACCATAAACTCATCTAAAGCCTTAGAGAGTTGCGCTACCAAAATAGTCCAAGTACTTAAAAGGAAGATCCATAACAATAATGAGCCTTCATGCCCACCCCATACCGCACCCAATCGATACATGATGGGTAATTGGGAGTTGGAATGCTCGGCAACATAAAGCACGGAAAAATCATTCACATAAAAACTCCATGCCAAGCTTATAAAAGCAAGTGCAAGCAGCATGAAAGCTGTTTGAGCGGCAGGCCTTGCGAGAACCAAGTATTCACGGCGACCGTAATGTGCTCCCACTAAAGGCAAGATCCCTTGAATCAAGGTAATGCAAAGCGCCAAAATCAGTGCGTAATGCCCAAACTCAGGAATCATTTATTACTTCCATTTTTTTGGGCTTGGTCTAAAGCGTGTTTTGCTTCTGGGGGCATATAGTTTTCATCATGCTTAGCCAATACTTCGCTCGCCACAAACTCTCCATTAGCATTCAAGCGTCCCTGAATGACTGCACCTTTACCCTCTTTAAATAGATCGGGCAGGATACCTGTATACGAAACAGGAATATCTTTCACAAGATCGGTAATCACAAAGTGAACCGTTAAATCATCCCGCTTTACTGAACCCTCTTTAACCATGCCACCAATTCGAAATGCTTGCCCTTGTGGCGACTTACCCGCTGCCACATCACTTGGAGTGACGTAAAGCGCAATATTGCTATTGAGGGCATTCAAAATTAATAGTGCAGCGATCCCAATGACAACTAAGGCAGCAACAATGATTAATCCACGCTTATGTCTAGGCTTCACTAACTACTTTCTTTATCAAACTGCTCAGCTAAACGCTCTTGCTTGAGTCTGCGAATAATCGCCTTCTTGCGCGCCCGAATACTCAGTGGCTCTAACAACAAAACGACCGCACAAATACCAAAACTACTCCAAACATAGAGCCCATAGCCACCCATTGCAAAAAACTCTGCCGGACTATTCCACATCAGTTTTTCACCTCGCTCAATTGTCTCACCCAATCCGTATGGGCTTCACGCTCCAAAATAATGGCACGGACCCGCATTAAGCCTACTGCAATTGAATACATCCAGAAGCATAGTGCCATTAATAACATTCCCCACAACATGGTTTGTGCCATTGCAGGGGCTTTGGTGAGAGAGACCGAGGCCCCTTGGTGCAAGGTATTCCACCATTTCACAGAAAAATAAATAATGGGTATATTCACTACCCCCACCAGAGCTAAAATCGCACCTGCCTTATCGGCTCTGCGTGGATTATCAATCGCAGCCTGCAAGGCCATAAAGCCCAAATAGAGAAATAGCAAAATCAGTTCAGAAGTTAGGCGGGCATCCCATACCCACCAAGCGCCCCACATTGGCTTACCCCAAAATGCGCCAGTCCATAAGGATAAAAATGCCATCCATGCACCAATCGGAGCTAAGGCTTGCGCCATCATTGCCGATAAACGGGTATTAAAGATGAGACCTAGGCCTGCCCATGCCGCCATCACTAAATAGATGAACATCGACATCCAGGAGGCGGGCACATGAATAAAAATGATTCGATAGGCTTGACCTTGTACTGCATCTACTGGCGCAACAAAGAAGCTAATCCACAGTCCTACTGCGCCAAAGATAGTCGCCAATATCCAGAAAACTGGAATGAGTTTCCCCGCCACCGGATAAAAGGTAGCTGGACTCGATAACTGAAACCAGTTAACTAAGCGGTTCTTTGAAAAATTATTAGTATCAGTCATTCAATCGCAATCTTTACAGCTGCAGCACTCACCCAAGGTACAAATGCTAAAGCCAAAATCAATAAGGCGCCTAACAAGGAAAAATGGCCCGAAGAATCCAAGCCCACGCTACTGGCGTATACCGCACCAGCACCAAAAATCAGCACTGGAATATAGAGCGGCAAAATCAATAAACTCATTAATACACTACCGCCCCGAACTCCAAGCGTAAGAGCCGCTCCAATAGAGCCCAAGAGTGACAGCACCGGGGTACCCAATAACAGGGTTGCCATCAATACCAATAAAGAATTCAAATCTAGATCAAACTGAATACCGATGATAGGCGCCAAGATCACTAATGGCAGTCCGCAGACTATCCAATGCGCAATAATTTTGCCAGTGATCAATAAGACTAGTGGCTGAGGCGACAAAACAATTTGCTCTAAAGTACCATCAGCATCATCAGCCGCAAACATTCGATGCAGGCCTAACAAGGTGGAGAGTAAAGCAGTTACCCAAATCACGCCTGGAGCAATCTTACGAAGGAGCGCAGGATCAGCGCCAATGCCCAGTGGAAATAAACTCGTTACTACAACAAAGAAGAAGAGTGCCGTGAGCACTTCGCTCTTACGGCGTATGACCAAGAGCAGGTCCCGATGAATCATCGCAAGTAAGGCGCTCATAAATCTAGCACCCTTACCTGCGGAAGCTTGATAGCTTGGTGGCTAGTCAACACCAGCATTCCACCGGAAGCAAGATGTTCTGCAATCAGGCTCTCAAGTTCAGCAACGGCATTACTATCGAGCGCATTAAATGGCTCATCTAAAATCCATAGACATGCTTGACGTGTCAGCATTCGTGCCATTAGGACTCTACGCTTTTGCCCAGCGGATAAATAATGTACTGGTAAATTTTCACGGCCACGCAAACCAAAACGCCATAAGGCAGCCAATGCTGTATCTAAGGAAAGTTGCACATCATCGAGTGCCGCATACATTTGCAAGTTCTCTAGAGCGGATAATTCTTCTTTAAGCGCATCACGATGGCCCAAGAATAATAATTCACGATGAAAGGTACTGGGTTCGGTAGAAATCGGTAAACCGTTCCACAACACCGCACCAGATTCAGCTTTAGATAAGCCGGTCAAGAGACGTAATAAGCTAGTTTTACCGACACCGTTTTGACCTCGAACATGTAAACAGTCTCCGGAAGTTATTTGAAAACTGAGGCCAGAAAATAAGGTTTTATCGCCACGCACACAGGTCAAGTCTCGAGCTTCAAGCGCCTGGCTAGATTGAGTGGAGGTTGGAGAAAGAATGGCTGTCATGAGTAGTTTTGGCATGAATCAAACCGCCAAGCGCATTGTCCAAGAGCCCCTACAGGCTGTCAAACATAGAGAAAGGGATTTTTGAGAATAATCTCTTTTAATTCAATTGCTTACAGAATTATAAGCGGAGTCTCAAGGGGAAATAAAAAACCGCCCGAGGGTAGTTTTTACTTATTACTACAAAGTGGCAGTCTAACTACCCATCAAAAAGCCCGCACTAGCAGGACTTTGCATTCATGGGATAGATATTAGTTAGGGAATCATCACAATGGCGCCAGATACTTTCCTGCC
>CALQED020000040.1 GCA_943329505.2 Polynucleobacter meluiroseus
CCTTATCTAACACTACGAGGCGATCTGCTTTTCTGAGGGTAGAAAGACGGTGTGCAATCGCAATCGTTGTACGTCCTTTGACCAAATTATCTAAGGCGCGCTGAATTTCTTTTTCAGTCGTAGTGTCAACTGATGAAGTCGCTTCATCCAAAATTAAGATGCTCGGATTAATTAAGAGTGCACGGGCAATCGAGATCCGCTGACGCTCGCCACCAGATAAGGATTGACCGCGTTCACCAACCAATGAGTCATAGCCAAGTGGTAAACGTAGAATAAATTCATGGGCATGAGCAGCCCTAGCTGCCTCAATAATTTCTTCACGAGAAGCATCCGGTTTTCCATAAGCAATATTCTCTGCAATCGTGCCAAAGAATAAAAATGGTTCTTGCAACACTAGACCAATACATTTTCGATAGTCAGCGATAGCAATGCTGCGAATATCGCGACCGTCTAAAGTAATGGATCCGGAACTCACGTCATAAAAACGGCAAATTAAATTTACTAAGGTACTCTTCCCTGAGCCACTGTGCCCTACCAAACCAATCATCTCGCCTGGCGCGATATCCAGATCAATCCCTTTTGACACTGCCCGGTTGCCGTAACGGAAACCCACACCACGCATGGAGATACGACCCCGTACTGGACCTAGAGGTGATGGGTTAATCGGCTCCGGAACGCTAGAGACATGATCCAAAATATCAAAGATGCGCTTTGCTCCAGCAGCCGCTTTTTGGGTATGCGACACAATACGACTCATCGAATCTAGGCGCACATAAAAACGGCCAATATAAGCAAGGAATGCAATCAACACACCAACGGTCACTTTTTGATGTGCTACTTGCCAAATACCAAAGCCCCACACCACCAATAAACCTGTCTCAGTGAGAAGAGTTACGGTTGGAGAAAACAAACCCCAGACGCGATTAACGCGATCGTTAATTTGAAGATTGTATTTATTAGAATCTACAAAACGCTTGAGTTCACGGTCTTCCTGTGCAAACGCTTTAACCACTCGGATGCCAGGAATCGTATCTGCCAAAATATTCGTCACTTCAGACCAAATACGATCAATCTTCTCAAAACCAAAACGTAAACGATCACGTACGACATGAATCATCCACACGATGAATGGTAATGGTGCTAAGGTAACTAAAGCCAACAAAGGATCGATCGATACTAGGATGGCTGCAGTCATGGTGATCATCAAGACATCGGTCGCAAAATCCAATGCATAAAGGGATAGAAAGACACAGATACGATCAGTCTCTGCACCAATGCGTGCAATCAAGTCACCAGTCCGCTTGCCGCCGAAGTACTCAAGCGAGAGTTTAAGCAAGTGCTCAAAGGTCGTGTTACGTAGATCTGCGCCGATACGTTCACTGACTAAAGCAAGTAAATAGGTTTTCCACCAACCTAATCCCCATGCAATGATGGCAGCACCAAATAATGCCACCAAATACTTCGTAGCCAAATCAAAATCAATCGGGTTACCGCGCTCATAAGGAATCAACACATGATCCATTAAAGGCATCGTCAGATAAGGCGGAATCAAGGTAGCGCCAGTTGAAAGAAGGGTCAGCACAAAACCCAGCATCAATTGTTTTTTATAGGGCTTCGCAAAACGCCATAACTTGAACAAAATCCATGTTGATGGGGGCCTCTCATCCTCGGGATCGCATGATAGGCACACATCAGAATTCGCTGGCTTAGGACTTAAGCAAACTGGGCAAACCTGCTTGTCATACTCGCTGACTTCACCCCTCTCTTGCTCCTCACCCCGCGTTAACTGTTTAAAACTTAACTGCAAACGAAGAACCTGAGGATTGACTGCCAAAGTGAAATACCAAACTCTTTGCAAAGTATCGGCAGTTTCAAGTTTTAAATGCCCAACTCCAGCATGGTCCCCGTGAACTAGGCGCTCCTTAGAGTCAATGGGCCAAGATTCAAATTGTTGACCGTCGGTCCAAAACAAGCCTTGCTCAGTCAGCAACAGCAGGCTTTTTTCAAAGTGCAAATCCGCAGCTAAATCGAGTTCAACCCAAGCTAGTGGAGCCTCAAGGCTCTGAATGGGAGATTTTTCACCCTCAAGAATAGCCTGCCAATCGCTTGGCAGCGCAGGAGCAAAAGGTAGGGTTTGTGGCTTCATTAGCCCTAAAAGTATAGTGGAGCTGGATTTTTTAGATTTATTGCCAATGTCAACTTTAGGGAGCCTAAAGCCGTTAAATTACATAAGTAGTCCTTTTTATGTAATTTTGCTACTTTTGTAGATTTTCAATAAAACTAGAACTAGAGAGACAGTCAAGCGTTTAGCCCTAAAACCTGGCACCCAGACGCTCGCAATACCCTACATGCCCCAACTACTAGACAAATCCATTGAGATTCTCAGCCACCGGCATCTTCGTGGCCCAAATATGTGGAGCTATAACCCAGCTTTAGAGGTATTGATTGATATTGGGGAGTTAGAAGATTACCCATCAGACAAAATCCCTGGATTCTATGAGCGCCTTTCTACTTGCCTTCCCAGTCTGTATGAGCATCGTTGCAGCTATGGTGAGCCTGGTGGCTTTCTCAAGCGGGTCGAGGAAGGCACCTGGCCCGGTCATATTCTGGAGCATCTCACCCTTGAACTGCAAAACTTAGCAGGCATCCCTGGAGGCTTTGGAAGAGCTAGAGATGGTGGACGCCGCGGTGTTTATAAGGTGATTGTCAGTGCAACAGAAGAGGCGGTAACGCTACAGGCATTCACTTATGCACGCGACCTTTTGCTGACCTTAATTCAGGACAATGGCGATCCGATTGCACAGAGAAACTTCATTATTGAAGAGTTGCGTGAGTTAAGTGATGATCTTTGCTTGGGGCCGAGTACCGCCTGCATTGTGAATGCAGCTACTGCTCGTGAAATTCCTTACATCCGCTTGTCCAGTGGCAATCTCGTTCAACTTGGATATGGCTCTAAACAGCGCCGCATTTGGACTGCCGAAACAGATCAGACGAGTGCCATTGCAGAGACTATCTCCCGCGACAAAGACCTTACTAAGAGTTTGCTAGCTAGCGCTGGTGTGCCAACGCCCGAAGGCAGAACAGTCACTAGCCCAGATGATGCCTGGGAAGCAGCCCAAGATATTGGACTTCCGGTAGTGGTCAAACCTATCGATGGTAACCACGGACGTGGCGTGTTTATTAACCTGTATACCCAACAAGAAATTGAAGCGGCTTATCTCGTTGCTATCAATGAAGGTAGCGAAGTATTAGTAGAGCGCCATATTGTTGGTGATGAGCATCGTCTATTGGTCGTCGGAAATAAAGTGGTTGCCGCAGCAAAAGGTGAAACCGTATGGGTTACTGGTGATGGAAAACATACCATTGAAGATCTCATTCAAATTCAAATTAACTCTGATCCTCGCCGTGGCAACTCAGAAGAACATCCCCTCAATCCAGTACGCATTGATTCGGCAGTGGAGCTTGAGTTAGCACGCCAACAACTCGCTGGTGATAGCGTTCCCGCTGTTGATCACAAAGTCCTCATTCAAAGTAACGGTAACGTAGCATTTGATGTGACTGATTTAGTTCACCCTGATGTCGCCAGCCAAGTGGCCTTAGCCGCGCGTGTCGTTGGTCTTGAAATTGCCGGTATTGACTTGGTTGCACAAGATATCAGTCGTCCACTTGGTGAACAAAACGCTGCCATCGTTGAAGTCAATGCCGGTCCAGGCCTGTTAATGCACTTAAAACCTGCCAGCGGCAAAGCGCAACCTGTTGGAGAAGCCATTACAGATCATCTCTTTCCGCCCAATGTTGATTTTCGTATCCCGATTATTGGCATCAGTGGTAGTAAGGGTAGGACAATCACAGCCGAGATGGTTGCGCATTTTGCAAGACTCACCAATGTCCATGTTGGACTTTCATCCAGCAAAGATTTGTATTTTGGCAGCCGATTGATTCATCGAACATCCAAATCCAATTGGGAAAACGGGAGACGAACACTCCAAAATAGAGCAATTGAATTTGCTGTTATCGAAAATGATAACGCTTCTCTCTTGCTTGAAGGCCTCTCCTACGATCAATGTCAAGTAGGCATCGTTCTGAATATAGATCCCCAAGGACTTTTCCCAGAATACAATATTAGTGATGATGAACAACTATTTAATGTTGTGCGCACCCAAGTAGACGTTGTATTGCCAACAGGCATTTGCGTCCTCAATGCAGATGATCCGATGATTACCAAAATGGCAGAGTTAAGCAAGGGCGAGGTAATGTATTTCTCGGAGGATCCGTATTCGGCAGTGATTACTGAGCACCAACAAAAGAAGGGGCGCTCTATTATTGCCACTCCTAAAGCGATTACCTTGATGCAAGGTGCTATCCAAACAAAGGTGATTCCAGTACCACCATCTATTCAAAATCGACCAAAATCAGAATGGATGCCCCATTTGAGTCTCGCCGCTGCAATCGGTGCAGCTTGGGCTCTAGACATTCCATTGAATATCATTCAAGCAGGCGTAGAGACTTTCGTGCCTAATACCAAAAACACTACAGAGGTTTAATTGGAGATTACTCGCATTCGTATGTTACGCGGACCCAATTTATGGAGCCGCCATACTGCTTTAGAAGCCGTTGTCACTTGCGATGCGGCAGAGTGTTCTATTGATGCTATTCCTCAATTTGAAAACAAGATTCGCGAACGCTTTCCACAGTTGGGAAGTATGCGTCGCAGTGGATTAACTGAACCACTTTCTTTAGCTCATGCACTTGAACATGCTGCACTCGGATTACAGGCACAAGCTGGCTGCCCCGTGACCTTCAGTCGTACTGTGCAAACCGTAGAGCAAGGCGTTTATCAAGTTGTGGTGGAATACATCGAAGAAGTTGTCGGTCGCATGTCTTTTGATTTCGGCTTTGCGCTGATTCAATCAACCCTCAATGATGCCCCTTTTGATTTAGCCGCAGCCTTATCAGAACTAGAAGCTCTCTATGAAGATGTCCGTCTTGGACCAAGCACAGGCTCAATTGTGGATGCCGCAGTCCAACGCAATATCCCCTACCGCCGCATGACCGAAGGCAGTATGGTGCAATTTGGTTGGGGTAGCAAACAAAAACGTATCCAGGCAGCAGAAACCAGTGATACCAGTGCAATTGCTGAAGCCATTGCACAAGATAAAGAACTCACCAAAAAGCTTTTAGCGGCGGCTGGTGTGTCTGTACCTATTGGTGAAGTCGTAACGAATGCCGATGACGCTTGGCGTGCCGCCCAAAAAATTGGCGGGGCAATTGTTCTCAAGCCAAAAGATGGTAACCAAGGTAAAGGTGTGGTTGCCAATATTCAAACTGAGCAAGAAGTGCGTGCTGGTTTTGAGGTTACCCAAGCCTTTGGTCGCAAAACCATAGTGGAACGTTACTTACCTGGCGCTGACTACCGTCTCTTGGTAGTTGGTAATCGTTTGTCTGCTGCAGCCCGCCGCGAGCCCGCTCAAGTGGTTGGCGATGGCAAACATACTATTGCAGAGCTAGTTGAGAAAGAAAATCAAAATCCATTGCGCGGCGACGGTCATGCAACCGTATTAACGAAGATTCGTTTTGATGATATTGCGCTGGCTCATTTAGCAAGCTCTGGATTAACACCAGAATACATCCCCAACACTGGTGAGCGAGTTTTATTGCGTAACAATGCCAACCTGAGTACTGGCGGTACTGCTAGCGATGTGACTGATGATGTTCACCCTGATGTGGCTGCTAGCGCTGTAGCAGCAGCCCAGATGATTGGCTTAGATATTGCCGGCGTAGATATTCTGTGCGAAGCTATTTACAAACCACTTGAACAACAGGGTGGCGGTATTGTTGAGGTGAATGCGGCCCCAGGATTGCGCATGCATCTAAAGCCCTCTTATGGCAAGAGCCGTCCGGTTGGCGAAGACATCATCAATATGATGTTCCCCAATGGCGAAGATGGTCGCATTCCGGTGGTATCGGTAACGGGCACTAATGGCAAAACGACAACTGTGCGTTTAATTGCCCATCTTCTTACTGAGACCGGTTTGCGCGTCGGCATGACTGGTACGGATGGCGTCTACATTAACCATCGTCTTATTGATACTGGCGATTGCAGTGGCCCTAAGAGCGCACGCAATGTATTGATGCACCCTGATGTCGACGCTGCTGTTCTAGAGACCGCACGCGGTGGATTGTTACGTGAAGGTCTAGGCTTTGATCACTGCGACGTCGCAGTAGTGACCAATATTGGTGAAGGTGACCATTTAGGGTTGAACTTCATTGCGAGTGTGGAGGATTTAGCAATCCTGAAACGCGTCATCGTACAAAACGTTGCACCTACTGGCGCCGCTGTTCTCAATGCCGCGGACCCCATGGTTGCCAAAATGGGTGATCAGTGCGCTGGACGAGTGATCTTCTTTGCTCAGAATGAACACCACCCTGTAATCACAGCACATCGCGCCAAGAGTAAAAAAGTGATCTTCTTTGATGGCTCTTATATTGTTGCCTCCAAAGGTTCTCGGGAGATGTATCGCTTCCCTGTGAGTGAAATTCCGCTGACACAAAACGGTGTACTTGGCTTTCAAGTAGAAAATGTCATGGCTGCCATTGGTACCGCTTGGGCACTAGGCTTAGATGCAGAAAAGATTGCGCGTGGCTTACATACTTTTGAAAGTACTGCCAATTCCGTCCCTGGACGTTTCAATCAATTTCAACACAAGGGCGCTACGGTCATTGCCGACTATGGCCATAACCCTGACGCCATGCGTGCCCTCGCTAGCGCGATTGAAGCTATGAAGCCCAAAAGAAGCCACGTCGTGATTAGTGGCGCAGGCGATCGCCGCGATGAAGATATCCGGGATCTAACACGCGTTTTGGGAAAGTCTTTTGATAATGTGATTCTGTATCAGGATGCCTGCCAACGTGGACGGGAAGATGGTGAGGTCTTAAAGCTTTTACAAGAAGGCTTAGTGGGCGCTACTAAAGCCAAGGAAATTAAAGAAATCCACGGTGAATTTTTAGCCATTGATACTGCTTTAAACGAAGTATCCGCAGGCGATATCTGTTTAATTCTGATTGACCAAGTTGAAGAATCACTGGCCTATCTCAAAGAGAAAGTTCGACCCTAACAAAAATAATGGGTGCTTATAAAACCCCTGAAAAGGCCCAATCGCTTGATTGGGCCTTTTGCCTTCCTAATCCTACAAAAAAATAGGCTTGCTAAATGCCTTAAATCTCATTAAAGTATATATCATTGATATATACCAAAGAGGTGCAGTCATGGATATAGCGCAAGTATTCAAAACTGGTCGAAGCCAAGCGGTCAGACTCCCTAAGGAGTATCGCTTTACAGACTCTGAAGTGACTGTTCAGCACTTTGCTGGCGGAGTGCTTCTTTTACCTAAAAACGGCTTATTTACTACTATTTGCGCTTCTTTAGATAGTTTTGAATCAGGGCTCAAATTAACCCGTGAACAACCCGAACAACAAGATCGCGTGGAGATTGCTCCTTGATTTTGCTAGATACCAATATTTGTATCTACATCATCAATCAAAAACCTCCTACCGTTCTGGAGCGTTTCAAATCATTTAATGCTGGTGAGATTGGCGTCTCCAGCATTGTGGCTGCTGAGCTTGCTTTTGGAGTAGAAAAAACAAACTCAAGCAGAAATAAGCAGGCACTGAATTTATTTCTGGCGCCAATGACCATTGTTCCCTTTGACGCTGCGTGCATTTGGTCTTATGCCAGCTTGCGTTCTCATTTAGAAAAACAAGGGCAACCTATTGGCTCACTGGACACTATGATTGCAGCGCAGGCATTAGCCTTAGACTTGCCGCTTGTAACCAATAATCTGAAAGAATTTTCAAGAGTCCCTAAGCTAAAACTAGAAAACTGGGTTTAAGCTTTCGTAAGCCACTCTATGAATGGTAATGACGCAGACGATCAATTTCTTCTTTAGATCCTAGCATCACAGAGACACGCTCATGCAAATCAGTAGGCTGCAGGTCCATGATGAGATCCGAACCATTAGTGGATGCACCGCCCGCCTGCTCTACCAAGAAACTCATTGGGTTGGCTTCATACATCAGTCGTAATTTGCCAGGCTTATGAGGCTCACGTTGATCCCAGGGATACATAAAGACCCCGCCGCGAGATAAAACACGATGCACATCGGCCACCATCGATGCGATCCAGCGCATATTGAAATCTTTTTCACGCGCTCCACCCTCACCAGCTAAACACTCTTCTACATAGCGGCGTACTGGATCTGCCCAGTGGCGCATATTCGACATATTGATGGCAAATTCTTTAGTGGAATGTGAAATTGTGACGGCGTCTTTAATGAGTAAGAACTCACCAGTGACTTTATTCAAAGTAAACATCACGACACCATCACCCAGGGTTAATGCC
>CALQED020000041.1 GCA_943329505.2 Polynucleobacter meluiroseus
CAGAAAACATCGCCTTAGGGCTATTAGCTGCAAGATTGGCGTAACTAAGATTGAGCAGCAAACTTAATAGGCAGCTATCTTTTTAATAGATGCATGAAGATTTCCTAGTCCAAAAATAGCTCTAAAACAGGGTTTAAAGAGCTATTTGGAAGAATGGCACTGGCAATAAAAAAGCCTCGCAAAAGCGAGGCTTAGTAATGCTGGTGGGTCGGGCGAGATTCGAACTCGCGACCAACGGATTAAAAGTCCGCTGCTCTACCGACTGAGCTACCGACCCAGTAAAACAGAAATTATAGCAAGAAGTTTGTTGTTGATCCTTCGGTCTAGGGGGTCTACCCGTAAGCCCTTGTAGATACAAGTAGCCTAAGAGTTGACTCTACGGGCAACGGGTGGATTTTGAGAAAAATACTCCTTAATCCCCTTCAAAATAGCCTCTGCAATTCGGTCTTGATAGCCATCGTCATTCAATTTTGCTTCCTCTTGGGGGTTGCTGATAAAGGCAGTTTCTACCAGGATAGAGGGCACATCAGGTGCTTTGAGTACTGCAAAGCCAGCTTGCTCAACCTTTCCTTTGTGGAGTGGCGCAAAGCCGCTAATTTGCTTCAGAATCGCTTGACCTACTTGCATCGAGTCTTTAATTTGCGCAGTGGTCGACATATCGAGCAAAAGATTGGCTACCTGCCGATCCTGAGTTTTGATATTGATGCCACCAATGAGGTCGGAAGCATTTTCTTTGTTAGCCATCCAGCGCGCCATAGAGCTACTAGCTCCCATTTGCGAGAGTGCAAAGACTGATGCCCCTTTAGCATGAGGCTGAATAAATGCATCTGCATGGATAGATACAAACAGGTCCGCTTCCACTTTTCTGGCTTTTTGCACTCTGACATGGAGTGGCACAAAGTAATCACCATCTCTAGTTAAGAAGGGGCGCATATAGGCCTCATTCTCAATCTTATCTTTCAGTCGTTTGGCGATCGATAACACGACATGCTTTTCTTTGGAGCCTAATGAGCCAATGGCACCGGGATCTTCGCCACCATGCCCAGGATCAATGGCAATCGTAATCAAGCGTTTGTATTTAGCTGATTTAGGCGGCTCTTTAGGTTCTGGTATTGCTTGCGCCACAGGCGCCTTTGGCGCTTCTTTCTTGTTAGCAAATTGTGCGATTAAATCGATCTCTTCATTTGATTTGGCTAGTGCACTTTCTTTACGGGCACTGCTCTTGACTAACTCCATGAGTGGATCTGGTGGCGTAGTGGGGTATAGATCAAATACCATGCGGTATTGATATTCACCAACAGGATCTAGGGTAAAGAGTTGGGGTTTGATCGGTTCTTTTAAATCAAATACCAAGCGCACAATGCCTGGCTGAAATTGCCCCACCCGAATTTGCGATACGTAAGGATCATTTGGCTTTACTTTGGCGACCAAGTCTTTCAAGGTCGGGTTCAGCTCTAGACCTTGAACATCTACCACTAAGCGATCTGGGTTGGTGAGGATTTGTTGCGTAATCGGTAATGGCGTATCAGACTCTAAGGTGATGCGAGTGTAGTCTTCTGAGGGCCAAATACGCACACCCATTATCTTGGCACCCCAAGCAATCTCAAGTTCTGTCAGGAGTAAGGCAAAGCTCAAGAACTTAACTGAAGTCTTCAGATGCTGCCGTCTTGAAAGACTAGTTTTCTGAGTCATTTTTTTAATGCGCATTTACTGAGTGAATTGATGCAGAACACTAAGCCCATCATTTAAAAGGGCGGTGATGGTGATCGATCGTTCATTTTCATCAATACCTGCGAGCAATTCAATTTGGATGTCGAATGGCGGAAGAGTGCCCTCTGCTTTTTCTGGCCACTCAATTAAGCAAAACCCAGGCTCATCAAAATATTCTGCAAATCCTGCTTCTTGCCATTCCAATGGATCCTTCATTCGGTAGAGATCAAAGTGATATGCCGTGAATTCTGTATGGTTCACTTTTAGCGGGTATGGCTCACACAAGGTATAGGTCGGACTTTTGACTTTCCCCAAATGACCCATGGACTGAATGAGATGCCGCGCAAAGGTCGTTTTGCCTGCCCCTAAATTGCCCACGAGAGCAATATTGAGGTGTCCCCCGGGATTTTGCTCAATAAACCCAGAAATACTGGTGGCAAGCTGTTTGGCAAGGCGAGCAGTATCTGCTTCCTGCCTACAATGTTGCTTGATTGTTGCTGGCGGCGTTTCCGGTGTTTTGGTCATTGTTCTAGTTTATTCAATTATTGCGCTACATTCTCTATTCCTATGTCGATATCTCAGAAGCCCTCTGCTTTAGATGAGTCCAAGTTACGCACTTGGCTCGATGAACAGGCTTTGGTATTCGGGTTTGATGGCCTACGCATTACGGATACCCATCTAGGTACTGCCAGCGAGCGCTTGCACGAATGGTTGGCAGATGGGCGGCATGGCCATATGGAATACATGCAGCGCCATGCTGATTTGCGTTCAGATCCCCAGCTATTAGTGCCGGGCACTGTCAGGGTCATTTGCGTCACGATGAACTATCTGCCTGCTGAGAGCGATCTTGACCTTGAGTGGAAGCGATTAGCAGATCCTACTCAAGCAGTCGTTTCGATGTATGCCAGGGGGCGTGATTATCACAAAGTGCTACGTCAGCGTTTACAAGCTTTTGCTAAAGCCATTGAAGAAAAAATTGGCGCTTTTGGGTATCGCGTATTTACTGACTCAGCACCATTGATGGAAGTAGAGCTTGCCCGTAAAGCGGGCTTAGGTTGGCGTGGCAAGCATACCTTATTGCTCAATCGTGAATCGGGCTCTACCTTTTTCTTGGGCGAGATCTTGGTTGATGTACCACTACCAATGGATACACCCCAAGAAGAGCATTGTGGCACTTGCCAATCTTGTATCGATATTTGCCCTACTCAAGCGATTACCGCACCCTATCAATTGGATGCGCGCCGTTGCATCTCATACCTAACGATTGAAAATCCCCAAGCAATTCCTCTTGAGTTCCGCAGAGCAATGGGTAATCGGGTTTATGGTTGTGATGACTGCCAACTCATTTGCCCATGGAATAAATTTGCTAAGCGCACTAGCTTGCCAGACTTTGCGCAGCGTCATGGACTAGGGCAGGCCAGTCTTTTGCATTTATGGTCATGGGCTGAAGCGGAGTTTGAGCAACGTCATGAGGGTAGTGCGATTCGTCGCATTGGCTATAGCCGATGGCGCCGTAATCTTGCGGTTGCAATGGGTAATGCGCTTGTAAATTCTGCTGTTACTGACACAGACAAAGAGGCTATTCGGCAAGCATTAAGTAAAGATCTGCCAGCAGCAGATTCTTTGGTAGCCGAGCATATTAAGTGGGCCTTGAGCACGGTTTCTTAAGCAAGAATCAGTCCTAGCTCTTACAATGAACGTATGTCATCATCCGGCCAACCTTATATTGATCCTAGCGAAATTGCGCTAGAGGGTTCGGCAGAGCAGCGCTTTACAAGTCAACGAGACGCTTTCTGGTCCGGCATTCGAGATGCTTCTGGCGCTCCTGCGATGGTGCTGTTTGCTGGCATGGTAGGTTTTGGAGCAATGGGTAAGACCAATGGTTTTGATGTTTGGTTTACAACCTTCACCACATTTTTCATGTTTGCCTTGCCTGGCCAAGTGGTGCTCTTGGAAATGGCTATTACCGGCTCCTCTATTTTGGCCATTACCTTAGCGGTCACCTTGACTGCTACGCGTTTTATCACAATGACGGTCACTCTCTTTCCTCAATTTCATCAAAAAGATCGTAATCGTAGTTTGTATGCCTCAGTCCATTTGTTAGCGATGACTGCTTGGGCTACATCGATGAAAGAATTTCATTCGATGGAAGTCAAACATCGCTTGAGTTATTTCATTGGCCTGGGTTTGTTATGTTGGTTAATTTCTGTTCCTGGAACTATCTTAGGTTTCTACTTAGCAGGTATGGTTCCTCCGGCGGTAACCCTAGGGCTTGTATTTATTAACCCGCTGTTCTTCTTATTAACCTTTACTGAAGTCAAGCCTTGGGTAAATCGTATCGCAATCTTGCTAGGCTGTGTTCTAGGCCCCATCTTCTTCATGATTGATCGCGATACCAGTTTGCTGACCGCTGGTTTGGTTGGTGGAACCTTGGCTTATTTTATTGATCGCAAGTTTTTGCGTAAGAGGGCTGGGGTGCTTGGTTGATGAGTACGATAGATACCGTGGCCAATGCGCTTTCTGGATGGGGCCTATGGATCGCTCTGATAGGCGCTTGTGTTGGCACTTATTTCTGCAGAGCCATTGGAGTAATGCTGTCTAAAAGCATTAATCAAGATAGCGAAATCTTTCGCTGGTTAGCTGCAGTCACTTACGCTATGGTTGCTGCCTTAACAGTTCGTCTTATCCTGATGCCTTTAGGGCTCATGGCGACTGTGCCTTGGTGGATCCGAACGCTGATTTGCGCATTAAGTCTTGGCGTCATGGTCTCTAAACCAACCAAGCGTTTGGTACCAGCCTTATTGACGGGTACCTTGCTCTTGGTTGGCTATGGCGCAATTCGCTAGGAAGCCTTAATAAGCAGCTTGTAATACTACTTCGCTAAGCTTTACAGATGTGCCGCCAAGATTCTGGCGATATGGACAGCTTCTCTTTTCGTGCCATCGGCAATTTGATGACGACAGCTCGTACCATCAGCCACTACCCAACTATCTGGTGATTTACGAATGCTGGGCAATAGACTCATTTCGGCCATTTGCTTAGAGACCTCAATATGTTCAGCTTCATAACCAAAACTACCCGCCATACCGCAACACGAAGATTCAATTAACTTCGGCTCTGCTGTAGGAATCAGTTTAAGTAACTCTCGCGCAGGCCTTACTGCATCAAAAGATTTTTGATGGCAATGACCATGAAAAAGGACGGGCTTAGTCGATGGCTTAAGTGTGAGCTGGAGTTTTCCGGCCTTAGCTTCGCTTGCTAAAAACTCTTCTAAGAGTTGTGCATGTTGAGAGACTGTTACTGCACGCTCACCAAAGCCCATGACTAAAGCCTCATCTTTTAAAGTAAAGAGGCATGAAGGCTCTAAACCAATGATGGGAATATTCTTCTCGGCATAAGGCCCAAGGTGATCAATCAACTCACCCAGCGTTTCTTTGGCTTTATCCACCATACCGGCTGCAAGATAGGTTCGGCCACAGCAAAATTCTTTAGAGCAAGAAGGGTTGCTAGAAGTTTTGCTGGAAACATTCCCGCTCTTATGGGGGATATGCACTCGGTAGCCCGCAGCCTTGAGAACCTCGAGCGCAGCCATGAGATTCTCATCCTCAAAGTAAGCATTAAAAGTATCAGCTAATAAGACCACCCCTTTACCATGATCACCCTGGACTAGCTGCTCTGGCGTGAACTGATGCTGTTGATTGATGGCTTTTTGATTCCAGAAAGTCTGAGCCTTCCAAATCGGCAAACTTCTTTGGGAAGAGATTCCCATAATCCATTCTTGGAGCTTAGCCAGTGGGGCAATACGATTACGGAGATTGAGTATTGCTGGCAGGAGTGGAATGCTGCTAATCGTGCTGGCATATTTGGGCAGATAGGCTACCGCCAAATCTCGTAATGAATGACCAACCCGCTTTTTATAGGCAGACAGGAACTCTATTTTCATCTTGGCCATATCAACGCCAGTAGGGCACTCGCGTCGACAGGCTTTACAACTCACGCAAAGATCCATGACATCTTTAATGGCGTCACTGCCTAGTGGAGAGGATTCATCTTTAATATCCAATTGATTAGAGAGTGCCAAGCGTAAGGTATTGGCGCGCCCACGAGTGAGGTGTTTCTCATCACGGGTGACGCGATAGCTCGGGCACATCACTTCCGCATCAAACTTACGGCAGTGGCCATTGTTATTACACATCTCTACTGCTTTAGCCAAGCCCATTGCTGGGTCGCTACCGGTGCCGAGTGCTGAAGTTTCTTCGGTAATTGGATTGTTTTGGACATTCCAAGCAGACCAATCTAAAGCGGGTTGCAAAGGGATAACTTTGTAACTGGGTGGAAATCGAAAGTAACTGACATCATCCATCTTGGGTGGGTTGATGATTTTGCCAGGGTTAAACAATCCCGTCGGATCAAAAGCGTGTTTAATTTCTGCAAGCGCTTGGGTGATCTTAGGCCCAAACTGCCAAGAGATCCATTCGCCACGACTCAGACCATCGCCATGCTCACCGCTATAAGCCCCTTTGTATTTGCGAACTAATGCAGAGGCTTCTTCAGCAACAGCACGCATTTTCTGCGCACCATCTCTGCGCATATCTAGAATGGGTCGAACATGTAATGTGCCTACTGACGCATGGGCATACCAAGTACCACGCGTACCGTATTTAGAGAAGACCTCAGTGAGTTCTTGGGTGTAATCGGCCAAGCTTTCGAGTGGCACGGCGCAGTCTTCAATAAAGCTCACCGGTTTGCCATCACCCTTCAGGCTCATCATGATATTCAGACCTGCTTTACGCACTTCCCACAAATTCTTTTGCAGGTTGGTATCGGACATCGGAACGACTGAGCCTGGTAAACCCAAGTCTGCCATGAGCTCTTGCAAAGCAGCGAGTTTTTCCAGTAAGGGCGCGTGGGCTTCTCCAGAAAATTCCACTAGCAAGATGGCTTCCGGCGTTGGTGCAGTGTGATCAATGAGCGCAGTCTCAATCGTTTTCGTAAAGCTTGGATTGCTACGCGCTAAATCAATCATGGTGCGATCGACTAACTCAACGGCAGTGGGACCCAGTTTGACGATATGCTGGGCACTATCCATCGCCTTATAAAAACTAGCAAAGTTCACAATGCCAAGTACTTTATGTTTAGGCAAAGGGGATAGCTTGAGTTTGAGAGACTTAAAGTAGGCTAGGGTGCCCTCACTACCCACCAAAAGGTGCGATAGGTTGACGCTGCCATCTTGCGTATAGGGCAGTTCACTTTGCGGGTGGAAGATATCGAGGTTGTAGCCTGCAACTCTTCTGAGCACTTTTGGAAAGTGCGCTTCGATTTCTGGTTGCAGGGTATTGGCCAAGCCTTTGACAAAGTCACCCAACTGTTTGGCAATACCCAAGCTATTAGCATATTGATCAAATTCGGCAATTTGACCGTTAGCCAACCAAGCATTGATACCTAAAACGTTGTGCACCATATTGCCGTAAGCAATCGAGCGACTACCGCAAGAGTTATTGCCTGCCATGCCCCCAATCGTAGCTTGGCCGCCAGTAGAGACATCGACTGGATACCAAAGGCCGTGTTGTTTAAGTGAATGATTAAGATGGTCAAGCACAATCCCTGGCTCAACTTCTACAGAGCCTTTATCAAGATCGAGATCTAGAATATTTCTGAAGTATTTGCTGTTATCAATGACTAGTGCAGCGCCAGTAGTCTGACCACATTGACTAGTACCACCCCCGCGAGGCAATACTGGTACACCAAGCTCAGCAGCAATCTGGATTGCAGTCGCAATATCTTCTGCCGTCTTGGGTACTAATACAGCTACTGGCATCGCTTGGTAAATAGAAGCATCGGTAGCATAGCGACCACGACTAGCGCTATCGGTCATCACTTCGCCAGAAGTTTCTTGGCGCAAGCGTTTTGCCAATTGCGCTTGATCGATCATCAGCTCTTTAAGGTCTAAGGGTTTATTCATTTGCTAGCCTCTGCCACTTCTGAAGATGATGCTTCTGCTTTTAAGAGCTGCACAACGACATCCCGTTTATTCATGACGTGTTGCATCATGATCTTGCGCATTCTTTTGCTGTCACGTGCCTTCAGCGCCTCGAGCATTTCTTGATGTTCTTCCACTGCCTTTTCCCACTTCACACCATCTTGATTAGAGCGAAAGCGTAAGGCTTCAATCCGCGCATTCACTTGGGAGAAAAGTCTAGACAGCACGGGATTGTTGGCCGCTTGATTAATTAGATGATGAATACGCAGATTGAGTTTGTAGTAGCTAGATAAATCTCGACGTGCATACGATGCCAGCATTTCATATTGAAGGGCTTCTAATTCAGAGAGGGTGGCAGCACTAATATTGTTCGCCGCCAACTCACCTGAAAATCCTTCTAAATCTGCAATCACATCAAAGGTGTGAATGACATCTTCCAAACTTAGTTCCACGGCAATGGCACCACGATTAGCAATGAGCTCAACCAAGCCATCAGCCGCTAAACGACGAATAGCTTCCCGAATGGGCGTACGCGACACATTGAGGCTTTCGGCCAATTCACGTTCATTAAGCTTGCTACCAGGAGCAATCTTCCCCTCCACCAACAGTGAGCGCAGTTTTTGGAAGGTTGACTCATGCAGATTCTGTGAATGCG